>JBASRI010000281.1:0-3722 GCA_049273755.1 Thermoanaerobaculia bacterium | reverse complement strand
GCGCTCTCCTTCTTCGTGCTGCGCAAGGCGCCGCCCGAGATCGTGACGATCAACTTTCCCGCGACGATCGCGGCGGGAAGTTTGTCGACCGGCACGGTGCAGTTCAAGGCCGGTCACGATCCCATCGCCGAGGCCGACTTCCAGGTCGTCGAGGCGCAGAAGTTCGAGCCCTTTTCGGTGCGGGCGCGCACGGCGCCGGGCGAGAAGCAGGGCAGCTTCTCGTTCACGGTGCGCTCGGGCGCGCCGCAGCACGTCACGCTGCGGGCGACGCTCGTGGACGCGGCCGGCCGGCGTTCGAGCCCGGTGTCCTTTTCCTTCGACGTCCGGAAGAGCGCGGGGGTGCGGGACGGGATCGAGATTCAATCGCCTCACGGGTTCAAGTTCAAGATCCCGGCGCACTGAGGCGATGTAGGCTTCGCCTCGACGACACCGCCGATGCAAAACCTGTTTCTGAAGGGCCTGATCGTGGGGTTTTGCCTCGCCGCGCCGGTCGGGCCGATCGCGGCGCTCTGCGTCCAGCGCACGATTGCCAAGCGCTGGCTGTCGGGACTCGTGTCGGGCCTGGGCGCGGCGACCGCGGACGCACTCTACGGCGCCGTCGCCGCGTTCGGCGCGACGATCATCTCGGAGTTCCTGATCTCCGAGCACGCGTGGCTGCAGAGGATCGGCGGAATCATCCTGATCCTTCTGGGTCTGCGGCTGCTGCTGGCCAGGCCCAAGCAGCGCGAGGATTCCGTGGACGGCAAGGGGCTCATGGGCGACTTCGTCTCGACGCTCTTCCTGACGCTGACGAACCCGATGACCTTCGTCGCCTTCGCCGCCGTCTTCACGACGATGGGCATCGGTGTCGTGCGGGGGCGGCCGATTCTGACCGCGGAGCTCGTCGGGGGCGTCTTCCTGGGCTCGGCGGCCTGGTGGACCATCCTTTGCAGCGGCGCCCACGCGCTGCGCCACCACTTCGACTTCCGCAAGCTCGCCGTCGTCAACCGCGCCACCGGCGTCTTCGTGATCGCGGTGGGGCTCGTCTATCTGCTGCTTCAGGGCACCGCGGAGCGGGCGCCCACGATCCCGGTCCCCAGGCGCCTGCGCGCCCCGACCCCCACCGCAGCGCCGTAGGGGCGGGGCTGGGTTGGCGCCGTCCCGCGGACGGCGTCTCCTACTGCTGTGGGTCGCCCGCTGGTGGGCGGACCGCCCCCCTCCTATCCCTCGAACCCGATGGCGCGGTGCGTCCCGTCGCAGAACGGCTTGTTGCGGGAACCGCCGCAGCGGCAGAGGGCAAAGCGGATGCCGGCGTCCTCGCATCGGTTGCCTGTGCCGTCGACGAGCGGCATCGGGCCGCGGACGTAGATCGGTCCGTCTTTGTCGAGCGTGAGCGTGACCTCGCTCGGCACGGGCTCCGGCCCGCCATCCAGCCGCTCGTAGCGGAGCGCCCCCGTCGGGCAGCGCGCCACGTGGATGCAGATCTTCGGGTCGTACGACACGGCGATGCTCTTCGAGACGTAGCTCCTCATGCGGAGCTCCGGACCGGCGACAGCACCCGGTGGGCCTTCTCGAGCGCGCGGGCGAGCGAGGCGTCGACGCCCGACGCCTGCGCCTCCTCGAGACTGCGCCACTTCATCGGGCGCTCCGGGTCCTCGGCCGCGTCGCGGTCGATCTCGCGGCGGGTCGTCAGGAGGAACCGCACGTCGAAGTGGTGGTGTGCCGGGTCCTTGCCGCGCGCCGGGATGGCGTGGACGTCCACGTCGAGGATCGCCCGGCCGAGCGGCGTCTCGAAGTCGGCGATTCCGGTCTCCTCGCGCGCCTCGCGCAGCGCGGCGTCGAACGCCGAAGCATCGGTCTCCTCAGTGTGCCCGCCCGGTTGGAGCCAGCGCGAGAGCTTGCGGTGGAACACGACGAGAAACTCCGAGCCGTCGGGGCGCGCGACGACGGCGCTGGCCGTGACGTGACCTTCGGGGTTCGCGCGCGAGAACGGGTCCGCGGGCGCCGCCACGAACCGCCGGATCCAGGCCAGCGACTCCGCCTCGCGGGGATCCTCCGGGACGTACGACGCCAGCGCGCCGAGAAGCTCCTCGCGGTTCACGCGGTCCGCTCCAGCACGAGCACGGTCCAGTCGTCGGTGAGCGAGCGTCCGGTCGCGGCCCGCACGGCCTCGAAGATCACGTCGGGATCGCTGCCGCGGGCGAGGAGCCGCTCGAAGGCCTCGTAGCCGAGGGGGGCGCCCTCGACCGTGATCGCTTCCGGAAGCCCGTCGGTCAGGAGCATCAGGCGCTCGCCGGGAGCGAGAACGCCGCCGATCCGCTCGTAGGCGACCTCGTCCCGCACACCCAGGGGAAACCGCGGCCCCAGCGCCGAGATCGCGCGCACGCTCCCGTCCCGGCTCAGCACGTAAGGGTCCGGCAAGCCGGCGTTGGCCACGGTATAGGCCCCGGTCGACGGCTCGTAGCGCGCGTAGGTCAGTGCGACGAACTCGCGCGCCTCCAGCTGCGGCGCCAGGCGCCGGTTCGCCTCGCGCAGCGCCTCCTCCACCGACCGATCCGCCGCGAGAAACGGCAGAGCGGCCTTCACGGTGGCCATGATCAGGCTCGCGCCGATGCCCTTGCCCGCGACGTCGGCCACGACGACGCCGACCGCGCCGTCCGGGAGCTGGAACACGTCGTAGAAATCGCCGGCGACGAACTGCGCGGCGAGGTTCTTGGCGCGGATGCGGTAGCCCCTTCCCGAGAGCTCCTCGGGCGGCAGGATGCGCTGCTGGATCGAGCGCGCGAGCTCCAGCTCCTTCTCGGCGAACTCGGCTTCCTTCAGACGCTCGACGGACGTGCGCAGGCGGCCCTGGAGCAGGCCGAAGGCATAGAACAGTAGGCCGACGAGGACGCCGATCGCACCGGCGACGGGCAGATACGCGCGCAGCGCTTCGAATGTCACTTGGAAATTGACCAGGCCCAACGCCGAGCCGAGGCGGTTTGCGAGGAGAAATGCCGCGGCGCCGCCGATGAAATAGAGAACCGAGCGCGGCAGCCAGCCGGGTCCCGGCAGCCTCGCGAGCCAACCGCGTAGGATCCACGTCAACCCGGCGCAGAAGACGTAGGCGAAGAATCCGAGCAGCGCCCCATAGGCGCTGAGGCCCCACCGGGGGCCCTGGGCCTCGTTGACCGTGACGAGGTAGACGATGCCCACCCCTACGGCCGCGGAGATCAGGGCGTCGCGCGCGTGCCCCTTCACGCGCTCATCCTATCGACAATAATGCCGCGCCGAGGTACTCCGATGACCAATCCCGACGCCGTGTCGATCGATTCGATGATGAAGGCGATCTACGAGACGATCTCGGGGCCCGCCGGGCAGCCGCGGCAGTGGGAGCGCGACCGCGCGCTCCACCACCCGAAGGCGCTCCTGATCCCGGCGCGGCAGGCGAAGGGCGGGCCGGCGGGAGGCGTCTTCACCTTCGACGAGTTCGTTGCGTCGCGCGCGCCGTACTTCGCCGAGAACGACTTCTACGAGATCGAGATCGCGCGCAAGGAGTTTCGCTTCGGCGCGATCGCGCACGTGCTCTCCTTCTACGAGGCGCGCAAGGCCCCCGGCGGCGAGCTCCTGCGCCGCGGCGTCAACAGCATCCAGCTCATGCACGACGGGGAGCGCTGGTGGGTGATGTCGATCCTCTGGGACAACGAGCGGGAAGGCGTGCGGTTGCCGGCCTTGTCATCCCGAGCGCAGCGAGGGATCCCTTT
>JBASRI010000265.1:0-3391 GCA_049273755.1 Thermoanaerobaculia bacterium | reverse complement strand
CAAGATCCCCGATGCGACGCTCTCTTGCGACGTGACACCCGAGTACCTGGGCCTGGGTTACATCATCGGCCCGCGCATCGCCGGCGAGCTGGCCTCCGGCGGCGTCCTCTCCTGGCTGGCACTGATTCCCTTGATCTCGATCTTCGTGGACGATGGCCGGATCATTCGGGACCTCAAGAGCCTCAGCTTCACGGACACCTGGATCGCGACCCACTCCCACGCCGAGTGGATCTATCGCGCCTACGTGCGGTACATCGGCGCCGGCGCCGTGGCCTGCGCGGGCGTGATGACCCTGATCAAGACGCTGCCGACGATCGTGTCGGCGTTCCGCGAATCGGTGAAATCTTTCGGCGGAGGCCGCCAGGCCGCCAAGCCTCTGCGCACCGAGCAGGACCTGCCGATGGGCCTCGTGGTCGCCGGCTCGCTCGTGCTGGCCTTGCTCATCACGGTCCTGCCCGGTTTCCCGCACGGCCCCTTCCCCGGATCTCTCTTGATGGGGCTGCTGATCGTGGTGTTCGGCTTCTTCTTCGTGACGGTGTCCTCGCGGATCGTCGGCATCATCGGGACCTCGTCGAATCCCATCTCGGGCATGACCATCGCCACGATCATGGCGACCTGCGTCGTGTTCGTGTCGATCGGCTGGACCGGCGACGTCTACCAGGCCGTGGCCCTCTGCGTGGGAGCGATCGTGTGCGTGGCCGCGGCCAACGCCGGCGCCACGTCGCAGGACCTGAAGACCGGCTATCTCGTCGGCGCTACCCCGCGCCGGCAGCAGATCGGCTTCATCATCGGCGTCGTCTCGTCCTCGCTCGTGATCGGTGGAACGCTCTTTCTGCTCGATCGGACCTACCGGGAAGCGGGCATGGAGCACGGCATCGGAGGCGCGCAGCTGGCCGCGCCGCAGGCCACGTTGATGGCGACGATCATCAAGGGGCTGCTGGCGCAGAACCTGCCGTGGGCGCCGGTGCTCGTCGGCGTCTTCCTGGCCTTCATGGCGCAGATGGCGGGCGCGCACGCCCTATCCTGGGCGGTGGGCGCCTACCTGCCCCTGTCGACGACGTTTCCGATCTTCATCGGCGGGATGATCAAGGGCTTCGTCGATCGGAAAGCCAAGATCAAGGAAGAGAGTGAGCTGTCCTCGGGGATGCTGTTCTCGACCGGGCTCGTCGCCGGCGGATCGCTCATGGGCGTCGTCATCGCCGTCATCGCCTTCTTCGGAGATGTCGTGCTGAAGTGGGAGAGTCCGAACATCCTCGAGCGGTTCGATCTCGGCGCGAAGTTGTACCCCGCGCTCAAGAGCGGAGTGGGCGGGGACATCCTCTGTGCCGTGGTGTTCGGCGTTCTCTGCGTGCTCGTGCTCCGGAACGCCGGAAAGAAGCTGGAAGCGTAGCGGCTGAGCGAGTCCGGGATCCCTCGTCGCCGCGCTCCTCGAGATGACGGAGCGGGCTAGACCACGCCGAACTTCTTCCCGACTTTCTTGAACGCGTCGACGGCCTTGTCCAGATCGGCTCGTTCGTGCCCGGCCGAGACCTGGCAGCGCAGGCGCGCCTGGCCCTGAGGCACGACGGGGAAGCCGAAGCCCGAAACGTAGACGCCCTCCTCGAAGAGGGCCTTGCCCATCGCGAGGGCCTTCGCCGTGTCGCCGACGATGACGGGCACGATCGGGTGCGTTCCGTTTGGGATCTGGAAGCCCGCCTCGGAAAGGGCCTTCCGGTAGTACGCCGCGTTGTCGCGGAGCTCACGGACCGGCGCCGGGTCCTCTCTGAGCAGGCGGAAGGACTCGAGCGCCCCGGCCGCGACCGCGGGCGGCAGCGAGTTGGAGAAGAGGTACGTGCGGCTCCGCTGCCGGAGCGTTTCGACCAGAGCCCTGGGCCCCGTGACGAAGCCGCCCGCCGCCGAGCCCATCTCCTTGCCGAGCGTACCGGTCGTGACGGGAATGCGGTCGAAGACGCCCTGTTCCTCGGCCGTGCCGCGGCCGGTCTTGCCCAGCACGCCCGTCGCGTGCGAGTCGTCCACCGCCAGCACGGTTCCGTGTGCCTCGCAGATGCGCGCCATCGCGGGGAGGTTCGCCTCCTTGCCCTCCATCGAAAAGACACCGTCGGTGATGAAGAGCTTGAAACGCGAGGATGCGTCTTGCGAGAGCATCTTCTCCAGCGCCCCGGGGTCGTCGTGCGGCACGCGGAAACGCTTCGCCTTGGACAACCGCACGCCATCGATGATCGAGGCGTGGTTGAGCTCGTCGGAGTAGAGCCCGTCGGGCTCGTCCAGCACCGCGGCGAAGAGGCCCTCGTTGGCGGCCCAGCAGGTCATGTACAGGATCGCGTCGTCGGTTCCGAAGAACGCCGCGATCTCGGCCTCGAGCTCCTTGTGGAGCTCTTGCGTGCCGCAGATGAAGCGCACCGAGCCCAACCCCGCCCCCCAGCGGTCCACCGCCTTCTTCTGCGCCTCTCGGATCCGAGGGTGGTTGGCGAAGCCGAGGTAGTTGTTCGAGGTCAGCATCACGACCTCGCGGCCTCCGACCTTGACGCGCGGACCCTGAGCGGACTGAAGAACGAGCTCTTCCTTGAACGTGCCCGCTTTGCGCAGCTCTGCCATCTGCGCGGCGAGGTGGTCCGTGAGGCCGGCGGCGCGCGTCTCCACGCTACGATTCGGACAGGATCTTGCCCGCGACCCGGCCGCCCGGGAACGCCGCCTCGAGGGCCGCGAGCGCGCGGTCGAAGGCGGCGGGGCTTCCGGCCATGATCTCCGCGCAGAGCGTGGGCTTGCGGACGATCTCGGAGGTTCCGGTCGCGCCGCGCACCACGATCGAGTCCGCCGGCTCCTCGACGACGAAGAGGACCCCCTCGAGGTCCTCCAGGGCGCGCGAGGCCGTGCGGTGTGCCTTTTCCTGCTCGTCGCGCTTCAGGCACACGCCGACGAGGCCGACGACGTTGTAGTGGTTGGGCTCGAACTCGGTGCGGTCCCAGTTCTTCCAGACGCGCGTGCGGGGGCGCAGCTCGAAGCGATACGCGACGTTGGAGAGCCGCGACTCTTCCAGCGCGAACTCCGCGATCCGGCGCTCCGTCAACTCCTGGCTTGGGTCGGGCTTGGGCGGTTTGCTGGTCGGCATCGGGGCTCCGTGGGCGGATTATGCCATTCGCCCGTGAGAGGATTTGCGCGGGAGAAACTCGCTCCATGACGGACGTCGAGCGGGAACCCTGCCCCCAGTGCGGAGAGCCCGCGGCGATCGCCGGCCGCGCCTGCCCGCATTGCTCCGCGAGCCTTCTCGTCGACGTCGTGGCCACGGGTCCCATCGCGGACCCGCGCGCGCGGTACCAGGCGGCCCGCGATCTGGCGCGTTTTTCGCCGAGCTTCCTGTCTCTGCCGGGCCTGCGCGAGCTCCTGTCGCGGC
>JBASRI010000252.1:0-4435 GCA_049273755.1 Thermoanaerobaculia bacterium | reverse complement strand
CCGTGAAGATGATGCGTTTGCCGTCCGGAAGCCAGAGGCCCCAGTAATAGTCGCTGACTGTCTCGTTGGCTAGCCTGATCGGTTCGCCCGGACCGGTCGGGTACAGAACGAGTTGCGGAGGCGATGTGCGAAGCATGGCCAGGACGCGCTTCCCATCCGGCGAGAGCGACATTGCCTGTCCATCCCCCAGCCGCACCGCGGCAGAGCCGTCGGTCCGACGCAGATAGACGGACCAAGGGATCCCTCCCCCTTCGCCGAATTCCGTGATCAAGAGCGCGCTCCCGTCGGGCGCCACGTCATCGGCCTCCGACACGTCGAGCCAGGAGAATTCCCTCTCTTTCTGCTGACCGGGAAGCGAACCCAGGATGCCGACCCTCCAACTGTTACGGTTGACAAGCGCGCGTCCGTCACTCGAGATGTCCAGGAGTTGCAAGCGACCGGGAACCCGAGCCAGGACTCGCTGTTGTCCCGCCAGGGTCACTGCGTTGAGAGTGTTGCTCCCGCTTATGCCGGCGTTGAACCAAATCTCGTTGCCGGCCGGCGACCAGGCGAGGTCGGCGAAATCGCCGACCAGTCCGCTGGCGAGAGTCCTCTTCTTCCCGCCTCGATCCAGAATGGAGATCGAGCCGTTGCCCCCGAAGCCAGGCGAATGCTCAGCCAGCGCGAAAAGATTCCCGTTCGGGGAGATTCGCAACGCGAGAATGTTGTCTCCCGTTTCGTACAACACCTTCCCCGTCGGAAACTCCACGCGATTGCGATCCTTAACGGGCCGGACAACCGCCAAGCTCGTGGCATCAGGCGCCCAATCGGCGAACTGCGCGTCTTCCAGAACTTCATGGGGAGCGCCGCCTGCGAGCGGAGCCCGAGCCAGCGTGCCCAGGTACCCGCCCAGGCCCCCCGCTCCCGAAACCGAGTGAGGTCTGAACAGCAGCGCCATCTCGCCGCTCCCGGAAATCGCGAGAATGCTGGCCTCCTTGAACCCGAGAGGTCGGTACTCCGGGCTGTCGGGCCGCGCCGAGAACAGTTCCATCGGTTTTCCCTCCCAGGCAGCGCTGTAGACGATCGTTCGGCCTTCGGGAGCGAACCTCGCCGACCAAATCGTTCCGCGGCGAAACGTGAGACGCTTGAAGTTGGGAGGCTCCGAGACGGCGGGCCGCCAGAGGAAGTGCCCGAGCACGACACAGGCTGCCAGAGCGGCCGCCGCAATGAAGAGGCTGCCGAAACGCCGGCCAACGAGCAGGTCCGGAGTTTTCCTGGCCAAGCCGGGAACGCCCGAAATCCCTGACAGTGCCTCCAGGTCGAAGGCCAGATCGTGTGCGGAGCGGAACCGTTGCTCGGGGGCCTTCTCGAGGCAGTGGCGCACGATCCGCTCGAGACCCGGCGAGATGTTCTGGTTGGTGACGGAGAGGTCCGGCGGGTCTTCTTTCAGGATCGCCGACATCGTGTCCGCGGCCGAGTCGCCGCGAAATGCTCTGTTCCCGGAGAGCGTCTCGTAGAGAATCGCGCCGAAGGAAAAGATGTCGGAGCGTGCGTCGGCGGGCTTGCCACGAACTTGCTCGGGGGACATGTAGCCGAGAGTTCCCAGGACAACCCCGGGCTCGGTGCCAGGGGTAGCGGTGGGGAGGTTGGTCTCCGGGCCCGACGCTCCTTCCGGTTGAGTAAGCTTCGCCAGCCCGAAGTCGAGGATCTTGACCCGGCCGTCGTTCAAGACGAACAGGTTCTCGGGCTTCAGGTCCCGGTGCACGATCCCTTTCTCGTGCGCCGCCGCCAGGCCGTGTGCCGCCTGTAGGGCGTAGTCGATGGCCTTACGTTGGGAGAGCCCGCCTCCGGCAAGCACTGCTCGCAGCGTCTCGCCTTCGAGCAACTCCTGGACGACGTAGGGCGCGCCCTCGTGCTGCCCGATGTCGTAGACCGCGGTAATGTTGGGGTGATTCAACCCGCCCGCCGCCTGCGCTTCCTGCTCGAAGCGCCGCAACCGGTCCGCGTCCTGTGAGTACGACGCGGGCAAAACTTTGATCGCGACGTCGCGCTTCAACCGCTCATCCCGCCCCCTGTACACCTCTCCCATCCCGCCCGCGCCGATCGGCGACAGGATCTCGAAGGGGCCGAGACGGGTCCCGGCTCGTAGTGTCATCGGATAACCGCGGCGAGGATTCTATGCCGCGCGGTGCCGCCTGCCTGGTTCCCTTACTGCAGGTGTGGGGTGGTAGCCTGCTCCAACTGCTCTCGGATCGCTGGTTGCCCGGGCGCTCGGACCCTGCGCGCTCCTGGCTTGGGAACACATCCAGACCGTGAGGTGAGAGATGTTAGACCGCTTCCGATTCTGCCGCGATCGTTTCATCCCTCGTGACACAAACGGGTCTGCCTCGATGGGGAGTGGTAGACCCTGCGACGCCTAGCTCCGAATCGCGAGTCAGAGATGCACGTAAGGGGTTTGACGATGCGATTGCTCGCCGGGATCTTGCAGCCCTGTCAAGGTTCGCAACACCAGATCTGAAGGAGACCGGTCCCGTCGAGCGCGAGATGAGAGATTCGAACCTTGAAGGGGACTCATTGAATCCAAAGGTTCTTGCGCCTACCATCGTCTCCGCCGCGAGAGTGGCGGAACTGGCAGACGCGCGGGACTTAGGATCCCGTGGGGGAAACCTCTTGAGGGTTCGAGTCCCTCCTCTCGCACCATACCGTCGCTTCGCTTGCTCGGAGACCTGCCCTTCGGGCACCGGGCCGCGGCTCGTCCGGATGCGGACTCGACCGCTGCCCTGGTCTCCTCGCTGCGCTTCGCTCCCGCGGCGCGAACCTCCTCCCTCGCTTCGCTCGGGAGACTATTCGCGCCGCGAGCTGCCGGAAGAGTGCCGCTAGCAATTCCCCTCTGCCGCGCGGGGGTGTGCCGCTGACGATACCCTCTCCGCCCGCGGGGGGAGAGGGTCAGGGGTGAGGGGGTCCGAAACTCTTGCTACCCTGATTCGTGATGCTGGGTCTGTTTCTCGTCTACTTGGCCAGCCGCGTCGAGGCACCCGTCGATCCGCGGATCTTCGCGGACCGGCTCCCGGACGAGCGCGCCTCGTTTCTCGTCGTCCTGGGCAACCAGGCCGACCTATCCGGCGCGGCCGCGATCCCCGACCGCATCGAGCGGCGGCGCTTCGTCTACGAGACGTTGCGCGCGCGCGCCGAGGCGTCGCAGGCGTCGCTTCGTGAGCGCCTCGCGCGGGCCGGAGTGCCGTTTCGCCCGCACTTCCTGGTCAACATGCTGGAGGTCGAAGGGGACGCGCCGCTGGCCCGAGAGCTCGCCGGGCGCGAGGACGTGGCTGCGGTGGCCGCGAACCTGCCGGCGGCGATCGACCGGATCCCGGAGGCGACCGATTTGCGGTCCGGGGCTCGCGGCGGAGTGGAGCCGAACCTCGTCCTGATCGGCGCGCCCGAGATCTGGGCCCGCGGCGTTACGGGGCAGGGCATCGTCGTCGGTGTGGCGGACACCGGATTCCAGTGGGATCACCCGGCGCTCAAGAACGCCTACCGCGGCTGGGACGGAACGGCCTCCGCGCACGAGTACAACTGGCACGACGCGATCCACGACGCCGCGCCCGGGAATCCCTGCGGTTCGGATTCTCCGGCGCCGTGCGACGACCACGGCCACGGGACCGGGGTGGCCGGGTTCGCGGTCGGCCGCGACGGCGACACCCAGATCGGCGTGGCGCCGGGAGCGCGGCTCATCGGCTGCCGGAACATGGAAGCGGGCAAAGGAACGCCGGCCCGATACACCGAATGCTTCGAGTGGCTGCTCGCCCCGACCGACGCGCACGGCGAAAACGCGAGACCCGACCTCGGGGCGGACATCATCAACAACTCCTGGACCTGTCCCCCCGAAGAGGGCTGCACGGATCCGACGATCTTGAACGGCGTCGTCGCCGCTGTCCGCGTCGCTGGAATCGCCATGGCGTTCGCGGCCGGCAACGGCGGCGCGTCCTGCTCGACCCTCGCGCGTGCCCCGGCGATCGCCGACGCCGCGTTTTCGATCGGCGCGACGTTCCTCGACGACCGGATCGCGCTCTTCAGTTCCTGCGGCCCAGTGACGAGCGACGGCTCACAGCGACTGAAACCCGACATGACGGCGCCCGGCGTCTCGCTGCACACCGCCGGCCTCAACGGCTCCTACGTGCCGTTCTCGGGCACGTCCGCCGCGGCGCCGCATGTGGCGGGGGCGTTCGCGCTGCTCTGGTCGGCGTACCCGCGGCTGGCCGGCGACGTGGACGCCGCCGAGGGCTTCCTGACGGCGGGCGCCCGGCCGCTCCGGGCCGAGTTTTCGTGCGGGCTCTACCCGCTGGCCGCGGTTCCAAACCCGGTCTTCGGCTGGGGGCGGCTGAACATCGTCGCGGCGTTCGCGCTCGCCGCGGCGGAGGTCCGCCCTTCGCGTGTGGACGCGGCGCGCCCCCCGACC
>JBASRI010000249.1:0-1791 GCA_049273755.1 Thermoanaerobaculia bacterium | reverse complement strand
ATCGGGGCCGGGGCTTGCCTCTTCTCCGCCGTGGCCGGCACCGCCCGGCGCCGCCGCTCACCCGAGGCGATCGTCCTCGCGGCCCTGCTCGCCACCGGCGCCGCCGCGGCGCTGACCTGGTTTCCCTTTCAACGCCCGATCACGGCGGCGCCCCTGCTGCTCGCCGCGGGGCGCTCCTGGAGAATCGCGGGCGAGCCGGCGAGCGAAGAGGAGCCGGCGTGAAGGTCCTGCGCGCTGCCGTCCTGGTTGCCGCGCTGGCGCTGGCGCTCTGGCCCGAGTTCCCGCGCTATGCCGCGGAGCGGCGCGTCGGTTTTGCCACCGCCGCGTTTCGCAGCCTTCTCGCTCGCGCCTCCGCTCCCGAGACCCAAACCAATCTGCTCGCCGTCGGAGAGATGGCGCTGCGCGCAACGCCGCGACTGCCGGGCGATCCGCGGCCCTGGATCCTGGGCGGTTCCGCGTACCTCGTCACCGGAGAGCCTCAGCGAGCGCTCGAGTATTACCGCGAGGCGCTCGCGACGGGTGAGCGGGCCGAGATCGACCTCAACCTCGGGCGGGCCTACGCCCTGCTCAAGCGCAGGACCAGCGCTGACGCCGCGTTTCTGCGGGCCGGCTGGATCAGCCCAGAAATCCTTGCCTCCCTGCCGCCGGCGGTGCGAGACCCGCCGCTGGCCGAGATCGCCCGCCTCTCCGAGGAGCTCGTCGCGGGCCGGCTGAGCGCCCCGCCGCCGCTGCCGGAGGAGGAGCGGCGCTGATCATCGGCCGCCGCCGAAGATGCGGCTCGACCAGATCCCCCACACGTGGAGCTTGTAGAACAGCATCGTCTTCAGAATCGCCAGCCCGTAGCGGACCGAGGGGCCGAACGCGATCTGCGAAGCCTCGTCGAAGTAGCGCGTCTCGATCGGGATCTCGCAGATGTGCAGGCCCCTCGCCATCCCCTGCGCGATGATCTCGGTGTCGAAGACGAAGCCGTCGGAGTTCGCCTCGAGGTCCACGGACTCCAGGTACCGGCGCGTATAGGCGCGGAAGCCGCTGTGGTACTCGGTCAGGTAGATCAGGAACGTGGCGTTCTCGATCGCGGTCAGCAGGATGTTGCCGAGGTACTTCCATTTGGGCATGCCCCCCTGGATGGGGCGGCCGCCGAGCATGCGGCTCCCGAAGGCGGCGTCGAAGTTGCCGTTCTGGAGCGCCTCCAGCAAATGCGGGATGACGGTCGGATCGTACTGATGGTCGGGATGGACCATGACGACGACGTCGGCCCCGCGCTCGAGTGCCGTGCGGTAGCAGGTCTTTTGGTTGCCGCCGTAACCCCGGTTCTTCTGGTGGACGACGACGTGGATGCCGAGGCGGCGCGCGATCTCGACGGTCCGGTCCCGCGAGGCGTCGTCGACGAGAATGATGTCGTCCACGTACGCCTGGGGAACGTCCGCAAAGGTTCGCTCCAGCGTCCGCTCGGCGTTGTACGCCGGCATCACGACGGCGACCTTGCGCCGCCCGCGCGACCCTTCAGATGCCACGGCGGGTCAGGACGACGGGAAGCGTGCGCAGGAGGATGGCCAGGTCGAGGCCGAACGACCAGTTGTTCAAGTAGGCCAGATCGTAGCGCAACTTGATCTCGGGCTCGGTCGAGTACTCGCCCGAGACTTGCGCCAGGCCCGTCAGCCCGGGACGCGCCGCGTGGCGCAACGCGAAGCCGGGCACGGTCGCGGCCAGGCGTTGGGCGAACTCGGGCCGTTCGGGCCGCGGCCCGACCAGGCTCATGTCGCCCTTGAGGACGTTCCAGAGCTGCGGGAT
>JBASRI010000242.1:0-3016 GCA_049273755.1 Thermoanaerobaculia bacterium | reverse complement strand
GTTGCAGCGGGCGCCCGCGAGCACCGCAAGCATCACAGCCGTGAATAGGACGAGTCTTCGAACCATGAGCTACCTCCTTAAGGGAACCTCAAGACATTGCGCCATCGTTCACCTCCTCGACCTCGCGCTTATCGTCGCAAGTCGAGTGCCACTGCCGGTGAATTCGGCGCCGCGCTTAGGGAACCTTTAGACGCTGCCATGAAGCGAGCGAAGGTTCTGATCACCGGCGGCGCGGGCTTTCTCGGCGTCAACCTGCTCCGATTTCTCCGCGCGAAGGGTCACGCGCTCGTTTCCTACGACCTCGCGGAGCTCGGCGCGCCCGATCTGAACGGACACGTCGAGGCGATCCGCGGGGACGTCCGCGACACGGAGCACGTCGCGCGCTCGCTCTCGGGCGTCGGCGTCGTCGTGCATGCCGCCGCGGCCCTTCCGCTCTACACGCCGCAGGACATTCACACGACGGACGTCGTGGGCACGCGGACGGTTCTGGAGTCCGCCCGCCGCCAGGGAGTCGAGCGGGTGATTCACATCTCGTCGACCGCGGTCTATGGCATTCCGGACCGCGCGCCGTTTCTGGAAGACGACCCACTCGCGGGGGTCGGCCCATATGGAAGGGCCAAGGTCGAGGCCGAGGCGGTCTGCCGCGAATACCGCGCGAAGGGAATCACGGTCCCGATCCTGCGGCCCGCGACCTTCGTCGGCCCGGAGCGATTGGGTGTCTTCGACCTGCTCTTCGACTGGGCCTTGGACGGCCGGAACTTCCCCGTGCTCGGAAGCGGCGAGCACCGCCATCAGTTCCTGCACGTCGAGGATGTCTGCGCGGCCGTCGAGAGCTGCATGACCCGGCCGCCCGCCGCCGTCAACGACACCTTCAATCTCGGGGCGAAGACTTTCGGAACGTTGCGCTCCGACTTTCAGGCGGTGCTCGACGAGGCCGGGTTCGGCAAGCGAATCGTGTCCCTTCCCGCCGGGCCGGCCGTCGCGGCGCTGCGCGCGCTCGAGGCGTTGGGCGTCTCTCCCCTGTACCGGTGGGTCTACGAGTCGTTCGGGAAGGACTCCTACGTCTCGATCGATCGGGCCGCCGATCGACTCGGCTTTCGGCCGGCGCACGGAAACGTGGCCGCGCTTCTGAGCAATTTCCGCTGGTACCGTGACCACCGGGCGCAGTTCTCCTCCAAGACCGGCATCTCCCACCGGACGCCCTGGAAGCAAGGAGCGCTGCGGCTGGTTCGGCGCTTTTTCTAGTCGACCCTCGACGCGGCGGAGCTCTCGTTGCAGCCTTGTGGGCACCGTGCCCAGCTCGGGTCCTCGTGCCTTCTCTCCGAGTCGATCTGGACGCCGCAGGAGAGACAGTAGAGGCGACGCACGGCCTCGTTCGAGCGGTCCACGTACGGGCGAACCGAGATTCCCAGGCCGAGCCGCTCGAGCTCATCCGGGCTCAATTCGCGGCATTCCTGCGCCGCAGGCTGCAGCTGGGCCTCGCGAATCACCGGTCGGGACGCGGGCGTCGAGGCCCCCTGCCACCGTCTCCAGAGCAGGCTCAGCTCCATGAGCGCTCCTCCCCCGCCAGAGGCCGATGCTCGAATCGTGCCAGAGCCGGGGTTTCAGGAGTTTCGGCATCCTCTTTGCAGTCTTGGTCCTTGTTCCGGCCTCGAGCCGGTCACTTTAGGGGGGGACTATGAATCCAATGAAGCGAATCCGGATCTTCCTCGCGGCGCTAGCCGTCGCGGGCGCGGGCGGCGCGGTTGCGCTCGCGCAGAACGCCGATCCGAACACGGCCGGACCTACGAAGAACGACTACCGCATGCGCGTGGTGGAGCCCGCGATCGGAGCCGTCGTCGCCGGCCCCACGATCCGCGTCGTCGTCGACACGCGGACGATGCCGGAGGTCGGCGGCGAGAAGAAAGACACCAACTCGATGCCGCGTCCCGACGTCAAGGTCTTCCTGGACAACGAGGTGAAAGGCACGCTGAAGGCCGAGCAGAACGTCTTGACGATCGACAACGTCCCGACCGGCGATCACAAGCTCGTCCTCGTCGCGACCAACCGGAGCGGTGAGATCATCGACCGACAGGAGGTCCCGTTCCGCTCGGAGCCCGAGACCACGGCGCGTGTCGCAGCGGCTCCGGCCCAGGCGCCGCCGGCTCCTGCCCCGGCTTACCGCGAGCCCGCGCCGGCCCCCGCGCGCCCGGCGTCTCCTCCGGTGTCGACGTACGAGACGCGGACGACGACCACCCGTCACGAGACCACCTCGACGCTGCCTAAGACCGCGTCGTCCGATCCCCTGCTCCTCGTCGGCGGTCTGGCTCTGATCGCGGCCGGCCTCTACGCTCGCCGCCCGACGGCCGCGTAGGCGGTAGACGGCAAGGCGTCATTTCGTGAGCTTCGATTCCCGGATGGCGGTTCCGTCGCGCTCCACGCGGCGGAATCGCGTTCCGGGCCTTGCGCCATCGCGCCGGTTCGCCGGCGCCCTGGTCGTGTCCGGCGTCGTGCTGGTCGGTGTCGCCGCCTTCCACCGGCTCGACGGGGCGTTCGCTCAGGAGCGCGCGCGGCAAGCCACCGAGACGTCCATCGCGGGTCAGGCGATACCAGCCGGCGCCGACACCCGGCTTCGCATCACGATCCCCAGACTCGGCGTCGATCTGGCTGTCTTCGAGGGAGTGTCCGAACAGGCGCTGCGCCGCGGCCCGGGACACCTTCCCGGTACTCCTTGCCCGGGACTTTCGAGCTCCTCCGGCAACTGCGTCCTCACGGGACACCGCGACTCGTTCTTCCGGCCCCTGTCCCGGGCCCGCGCGGGCGACCTCGTCGTGCTTCGCTCCAACGGAAAGTCCAAGCGCTACCGTCTCGTCAAGCGCCTCGTGGTCAGCCCCGAAGAGACCTATGTTGCGGGACCGACCTCTGACGCGCGCCTCACGCTCCTCACCTGCTATCCCTTCCGCTGGATCGGCCCCGCCCCCCTTCGCCTGGCCTGGCAGGCCGAGCCGGAGGGCCCGCGGCCCAGGATGGCGCCGCC
>JBASRI010000234.1:0-1603 GCA_049273755.1 Thermoanaerobaculia bacterium | reverse complement strand
CGCCTGCCGTGAGGCCGCTTCCGACCGCCCTCTCCCGCTCCGGCTCGCTTGACAGAAGATCGTGTGCATACTTTACCATGCAAAGTGCTTTTTTGCTCCGACGTCACGCAGCACTGGCCGCGGAGGTTCCAATGAGTAGAGACGTGAGAGTGGCGGTCCTGGGTTTTCTCCTGCTTCTTCCTGCGCTCGTTCTCGTATCGTCCGGATTGCTTGGTCTGGAACGACCGGACGCTCTGGTACATCCAATACTCGTGATGGGCGGTCTGTTTCTAGCCCTCGCGCTGAATGCACTCCCGGTCTTCCGGGTCCGCTTCGGTCACGAGGAAGGCGCCCTCGTCGGCACCGCATCCCTTCGCCTGCGCGGTACTGTCCTGAATCTCACGGCTCTGAGCCTGAGCGGCCTTCTCCTGGCGACGATCATGGCGTACTTGTTCGTCGAGAACTTCCAGCCGCGTTGATTGGCCGAATGAGACCGCCCCCGAGCATGCGCGTGCGGCGGACTCGGCGCCTTCATGCCCGTGCGAGGGCAGCGGCCCGCGTTTTGCCGTCGACCGGTCAACGATGAAGCGCGCCGCGAAGGCTCTCCTGACGTTGCCGATCCTGACCGGCTTCGCTTGCGTCCATAGCGAGCCCGCCCTGAGGCACCGGAATCCGCCGTCGCTCCACAAGCCCACCGGCTACACCCACGTGGTCGAGGCTGCAGGCGGCCGTACCCTCTACATCTCGGGGCAGGTGGCTGTGGACCGGGGCGGCGACGTGGTCGGCGCCGGCGACTTGAAGGCCCAGACCCGGCAGGTCTTCGAAAACCTGAGGGCGGCGCTCGCCGATTCGGGAGCGACCTTCGATGACGTCGTCAAGATCACGGTCTTCATGACCGACGCATCCCAGATCCAGGCGTTCCGCGAGATTCGGGACGGCTACTTCACTGGGGAGCTTCCCGCGAGCACCCTCGTGCAAGTGGCGCGCCTCGCGCGGCCCGAGTTGATGATCGAGATCGAGGCGGTGGCGGTGGTGAAATCCGGCGGATGATCTCTCACCCGCCGCGGGTGTGCATTTCCAGGTGCGGGTCGCGCTTCAACTCCGAGATCGGGACCAGCGGCGCGCGCTCGCGCAAGGCGAGACGCTCCTCGGCCCCGCGGTCGGCGCGCGCGCTCCAGGCCGAGGCCAGGATTTGGCGCAGGTCCTCGTCGGAGGCTCCCGCCCGCAGCGGTCCGCGCAGGTCGAGCCCGCGCGCCGCGTAAAGACAGAGGTACCAGAGGCCGTCGGCCGTCAGGCGGCTGCGGTCGCAGGAGCGGCAGAAGGGGGCGGTCGTCGAGGCGATGATGCCGAAGGTCGTGCCGTCCGAAAGGCGGAAGCGCTCGGCCGGCGCCGATCCCTCTTCCTGCACCGGCTCGATCGGCCCGTAGCGGGAGGCCAGCATCTGCAGCATTTCGCGCCGGGAGACGACGGTTTCCCGGGTCCAGCGCGTCGCGCCCCCGACGTCCATGTACTCGATGAATCGGACTTCGGCCTTCCACTTCCGGCCGTACTCGAGCAGCTCCACGAGCTCGTCGTCGTTGACGCCTCGCAGGATCACACTGTCGATCTTCAAGGGGGAGAAGCC
>JBASRI010000230.1:0-2340 GCA_049273755.1 Thermoanaerobaculia bacterium | reverse complement strand
GAGCCGGCACGCGCGCCCACGCGCTGGCGGTCGGAGCTCCCCGCGGGAGATGGGACTCGCTCCTCAGGAGACTCGCGGCGCGCTCCTGAAGCGTGAGCTGCGCAGGCTCCGGGTCGGCGATGGGAGCCTGGAGCAACGGAGCCGGGGCGGCCTCCGCCTCCTCGACGACGACCGGTAGCGCGGCCTCCCCAAGCGGGATCTCCTCCGAGGACTCGAGGTCGCCCTTCCGGCGCCGAGGCGTCTCCGGGAGAGCGTGCGGGACGTCGGCCGCGGAGGCAGGGGGACTCGGGGCGGTGGCCGCGGCCTTTTCCACGACGACGGGGTTCGTGGACTCGAAGTCGGCCGCCGACGCGACGCTCTGGCTCTCCGGGTTCAGGAGCTTGTAGAGGAAGAGCGCGAGGTTCGCCGTGTAGAGCGAGAACGGGTTGCCGGTCACCATCTGCTGCAGCGCCCGGTGCGCGTCGGCAGCCGTCGCGAAGCGCTGGTCGGGTGGTGCGAGGCACCGCTTCAGGAACGCCGCGAGCTCGTCGGAGCGTGGATCCCCCGCTCGCAGCTCCGCGGACGGGCCCTCCAGGGACGGACGGCGCCCCGTCAGCAGCTCGACCAGAATCGCTCCCAGCGAATAGACGTCGGAATTCGCGCCGACCTCGCAGAAGGCCCGCGCCTCGGGCGCGACGTAGGGCGCGATCTCCGAGGTCAGGCGCGGCGCCGCGAGCGTCGGGAGGATCCCCTCGGCCACACCGAAGCCGCCGACGCGGACGGCGGCGTCGTGCGAGATGGAGACGAAACCCGGCCACAGAGCGCCGTGGTCCGATGGGCGTCCGTCGATGACGCACCTTTGAGCGTGCTCGAGCGCCGCGGCGATCCGCTCAACGATCAGCAGCGCGTACTCGGCGGGGATGCGGATGCCCAACGCGCGCACCCGCGAGAGCATCGTGTCGAGCGTCCAACCCGCCGTCTCGTCCCAGGTCAGGAACGGAAGGTCTTCGGCAACGGAGAGCTGCGGCCGCGCCACGATCGTGTCGTGGGCGAGCGCTTCGATCCGGGCCGCGTTGGCCTCGATCGCGCGCACCACGGCGGCCCGCGAGAGCTCTTCGGACTGCAGGATGCGGAGGCGCACGAAGCGCCGCTCGTCGGCGGCGTACAGGGCGCGGAACACCGTTCCGAGGGCGTCTTCCGAGAGCTGAGCGACCAGGAGGTAGTCGCCGAAGTGGCGCGAGAGAAATGGCGCCGACGTCATGGGGTCGCCGCCTCCGTCATCGACAGAGGGGCGAAAGAAGACTCCCGCCGGCTACCCGAGATTCGGATACTGGCCATGATTGCTTTGGTTTCTTGGAGTTTAGCAGCTTCCGTGCCTTGGGCAGGGCGGGCAGCGGCACGGTGTAAACCGTAGTAGCTCAGACACATAGGGCCGCTCCGGGGGGGCGTTGCGAGACCCGTCAGTGACAAAAAACGGCGGAAGCGCAGCACGCGCTTCCGCCGGATTGTCCATTTGGACAGGTAGGTCTTACTTGACGCCCAGTAGCTCCACCTCGAACAAGAGCGTCGCGTTGGACGGGATCAGTCCGCCGCCGGCTCCCCGGGAGCCGTAGGCCAGCTCTGGCGGGATGAGCAGGAGACGCTTGCCCCCGACTTTCATCGTGGACACACCCTCGTCCCATCCCTTGATGACGCGGCCCTGGCCAATCGGGAACTCGAACGGAGTTCCGCGGTCGACCGAGCTGTCGAACTTCTTTCCCTTCGCGCCGTTCTCCCAGAGCCAGCCGGTGTAGTCCATCACGCAGGTCTGTCCGGTCTTGGGCGAGGCGCCGGTGCCCTCCTTGATGTCTTCGTACTCGAGGCCGCTCGGGGTCTTGTGCATCTTGGACGCGCCTTTCTTCGCCGCTTCGGGCGCGGGAGCCGGCTTGGCGTCGTCCGCGGCCGCGGGTGCGACGACCAGCGCTGCGACGAGTGCGGCCGGGAGGAACAGGGCAACCCTCTTCTTCATCGTGTTCTATCCTTTCTGACCCTCGACAGGGCCGCGGGAGTCTACCCCAACGGGCGCGCCGGGCCGCGGATTCCCGCGCGCGAACGTCGCGACGGCGTGGAATCATGGGCGGCCGATGCGGAGCATCCTGATCCGGGCCGGACTCTTCGCGCTCGGAACGCTGTACGTCGTGATGGGAGTCGTGTCGGCGAGCGTCGCCCTTCTCGGCGCGCGCGACCGCGAGCAGGGGGTGCCTGGCGCGCTCGCGTTCCTCCTCGAGCAGCCGCACGGCGCGTGGCTTCTCGGTGCCGTCGTGGCGGGGTTGGCCGGTATCGCGCTCGCGCACGCCGCGGAGGCGGCGCGCGGCCCCCGAC
>JBASRI010000152.1:0-5467 GCA_049273755.1 Thermoanaerobaculia bacterium | reverse complement strand
CCCGAGAGTCGTCGTGGTGGGAGCGGGAGCGTTCGGCGGCTGGACGGCCCTCTCGTTGGCGCGGCGGGGCGCGAAAGTCACGCTGCTCGATGCCTGGGGGCCCGGCAACTCGCGCGCGAGCTCCGGCGGGGAGACGAGGGTGATCCGGGCGACCTATGGGCCCGATCGCGTCTACGTCCGGATGGTGGCGCGGTCGCTCGAGCTCTGGCGCGAGAACGAGAAACGCTGGGGGAAGCGTCTGTACCACCGGACCGGCGCTCTCTGGATGGCCGGAAAGGATGACCGATACGAGAAGGCCTCCCTGCCGCTGCTGCGCGAGGCCGGCATCGCGTTCGAAGAGCTGACTTCCGCCGACGCGGCGAAGAGGTTTCCGCAGATCAACTTCGAGCGGATCGAATGGGCGATTCTCGAGAAAGACGCCGGCTACTTGACGGCGCGCCTCGCCTGCGAGGCCGTCCTGGAAGGATTCGTGGCGGAGGGAGGCGAGTACCGGCAGGTCTCCGCCGCTCCCGCCGGTATCGAAGGCGGGAAGTTGGAGGGAGTGGCGCTCTCCGACCGGACGAATCTCGTTGCAGACGTATACGTCTTCGCCTGCGGGCCCTGGCTCGGGAAGGTCTTTCCGGAGGCGATCGGGGATTACATCCGGCCGACGCGGCAGGAAGTCTTCTTCTTCGGAACTCCGGCCGGCGATCCACGGTTCTCGGAAGACTCCCTACCGGTCTGGATCGATCACGGAGAGCGGATCTTCTACGGCATTCCCGGAAACCAGTGGCGTGGATTCAAGCTCGCGGACGACACGCGAGGAGCCTCCTTCGACCCCACCTCGGGCGAACGCATCGCGAGCGCGGAGGGTCTCCAGGCGGCACGGGACTATCTGGGGTTCCGTTTTCCGGCGCTGAAGGGGAGCCCGCTGCTCGAGGCGCGAGTCTGTCAGTACGAGAACTCCGCCGATCAGCACTTCATCGTGGACCGCCATCCGGACGCCGGAAACGTCTGGCTCGTAGGAGGCGGTTCGGGGCACGGCTTCAAGCATGGGCCGGCCCTCGGCGAGCTCGTCGCGGCGAACGTCCTCGGCGAAAAGCCGCCCGAGCCGTTCTTCTCCCTGTCTCGCTTCCGGGCCAAGACATAGCGTCGGGGTGCCGCGGCGGCTCCGATCGGCCCGGGTGCTCCGAAACTCTAAGGCGGCGGTTCGAATCCGCCCGGTCCCGCCAGCCGACTAACGCCGCGACTCTGGGCCGGGGATACGCAGGCTACGTCGCATCATCCAGTCCAGCCAGCGTTCGGGCAGGACCGACTTCAAAGGGATCAGCGCGCGTGCCATCGCTCCGACCGGATACCGCGCTCGCGGCCGGCTCGCCTCGAGAACATCCACGATGACGCGGGCGACCGCTTCCGCGCTCTGGCCGCCCTTCTGGAAGTCCCCGTCCATGGCACGCTCCGCCCCGGCGTAAAGGGTGCGGTACGGGCCCGGCCGGGACATCAGCGGAGCCACCAGAGATCGGGCCCGCTCGGTGAACCGCGTGGGCGTGGGCCCGGGCTCCACCACCGCGACGCGGATGCCGAACGGGTAGAGCTCCACGCGGAGGGCATCGGAGAGCGCCTCCAGGGCGTGCTTGGCGGAGCAGTAGGGCGCGGCGAAGGGGACGGGCACCTTGCCGGCGACCGAGGAGACCATCACGATCGTGCCGCCTCCGGCGGCCCGCAACGCCGGGAGGGCCGCGCGCGTGACCTCGAGGGTTCCGAAGAAGTTGACGTCGAACTGGGCCCGCCACTCCTCGGCCGAGACGTCTTCGGCCGCGCCGTACTGGGCGTAGCCGGCGTTGTTGACCAGGGCGTCCAGCCGGCCGGCCCGGGAGAGGACGAACCCGATGGCGGAACGGACCGAGGCGCCGTCGGTCACGTCCAGCGACAGGGCGTGGAGGTCCCCGCGCTCGAGGTCGGCCAGGTCGTTGCGGTTGCGCGCGGAGGCGAACACCTGGTGGCCGCGCCGCGCCGCCTCGAGGGCCGCGCTGCGCCCGATCCCCGACGAACAGCCGGTGATGAGGACCACCTGTCGCGAGGCCACGGCCGGATGTTACCCTTCTCCGGGAGCCGCCCCCGGTAAACCCGGGTCGCGGCATCCTCGTCTAATCGCATGTGTCCGCCCTGCCCATGATCGCGCGCGAGACGGCGGCGCCCGCCGACGAGGGACGCCTGATCCGGGAGGTCCGGTCCGGCCGCACGGAGCTCTTCGAGTACTTCGTGCGGCAATACCAGAAGAAGATCACGCGCGTGGCGTATCGGTTTCTCCGCGACGCCGGGGAGGCGGACTGCGCGGCTCAGGAGAGCTTCCTGCGCGCGTACCAGAGCCTCGACTCCTTCCGCGAGGGCTCGACGTTCGAGACCTGGCTGACGCGCATCTGCATCAACTGGTGCAAGGACCGGTTGAAGCGCCGCCGCCTCGTTCTCTACTTCCACCAGGGGCCCGCGCGCGAGGAGGACTCCGGGGAGGGCCCGCAGGAGATCGCGCCGCACCCCGAGCCCTCGCCGGAACGCCGGGCCGCGGGCCGGGAGATCCGGGAACGGCTGCGCGCCGCCATCGTCGCGCTTTCGCCGAGGCAGCGCTCGATCTTCGTCATGAAGCATTTCGAAGAAATGTCGATCCCCGAGATCGCCGAGGTCACGGGCCTGGATTCCGGGACGATCAAGTCGCACCTGTTCCGGGCCGCCCAGAAGATCCGAGGCCGGCTCGCGGACTTTCAGACGTAAGGGACGGAAAATGGAACGCTCCGTTTCGGACACGCACTTGAACGACGCCGAGCTCTTCGCGCTCGCCGCCCCGGCGTCGGGCGAGCCCGAGGCGCTCCCGCGGCACCTCTCGGAGTGTCAGGCGTGCAGCCGGGCGCTCCAGGACTGGAAGGCCGCGGTGCGCGCGCTCGCCGAGGAGGAGGTCGAGGAGATCGAGCGGCGCACGCCGCAGGAGTGGCGGGCGGCCGAAGCGGCGACGATGGCGGCCATCCGGAAGGCGGCGCCGCGCGCGCGCCGCAATTCCTGGCGCTGGGGACTCGGGATCGCGGCCTCGCTCGTGATCCTCGCGCTCGCGATGCCCTGGACGTCGAAGACGGACCGGACCGCTCCCACCTCCGCCGCGATCGGGGCGACGACCGACGACGGATCGGGGCTCTCGACGGCGGATCGGGACGACGACGCCCTGTTGCGGGAAGCGGCGTACCTCGCGCGGGGCGGAGACGAAGGCTCCGACCTCGCGATGGAGGAGAGCCTGTGAAGCGAGCTTTGCTCTTCTGCGCGGGCGTTCTCGCCGGGGCCGGCGCCTGGGCCCAGGCGGCGCAGGGCATCGAGGGGAAGTGGTGGAAGCGGCCGGCGATCGCGCGGGAGCTGCAGCTGACCTCGGACCAGACGTCGTCGCTCGAGAAGATCTTCGCCCGCTCGAAACCGAAGCTGATCGACCTGCGGGCGGACCTGGAGAAGAAGCAGTTCGAGTACGAGCAGGCGATGCAGGGCGATCAGGTCGACCGCAAGGCGGTCGAGGGCAGGATCGAGGCCCGGGAGCAGGCGCGCGCGGCCCTGCAGAAAGAGCTCTCCATGATGGAGCTCGACATGAAGCAGGTCCTGACTCCCGAGCAGCGCGAGCGCCTCGTTCGAATGCGGGAGAACGCCCGGCAACGGATGCAAGACCGCCGGCGCAGGATGCGCGACGACGCGGCGGACGACGACGCTCCCCGTCAGAAGCCGTCCCGGTAGCGCTCCTCTTTCCACGGGTCGCCGCGCATGTGGTACCCGTTCAACCGGATCTTTGGGTTTCTGCGGATGATCATCGGTTCAGTAGTATGCGTGTTGCCTCATGGATGCCGCCGCGCGGAAAAGGATCCTCGAGTACGTCAAGCCGCTCGCCGTGGGCCTGGACGGCGTCACCAACTACGGCGACGTCGAGCGGGTGGTTTCCGCCTGCGCGGCGATCGCCGACGGCCAGCCGGGCCTGGACGGGGAGTTGCTCTTCCTCCTCGCCGTCTTCTCCGGGCAGGAGAAGTGGGTCTCCCGGATGGGGCACCGCAGCCGCACCGAGATTTTTCTGGGCTCGCTGGGGGTCCCGGCCAGGACGGTGCAGAGGCTCTTCCGCGGGCTCGCGCGGCTCGAGGCGGCGCCGGCCACGCCCGAGGAGGAGATCGTGCACGACGCCGTGAAGCTCGAGGCGATGGGGGCCTACGGCATCGCCCGGGGCCTCGCCGACGCCTATCGGGAGCGGCTGGACATCCTGGAAATGGCGGCAGCGATCGAGGAGGCCGCCGCCGTGCCGCTCAAGACTGAGCGGGCAGGGGCGCTGGCGGCGCCCCGCCGCGAGCTCATGCGCGCCTTCGCGGCGAGCCTGCGCGAAGAGCACGCGGAGTTCTCGCGAGGCTAGCGAGCGGCCCCGGCTTCGCCTAGGGCCCGTAGAGCAGGAGGCCGAAGGTCTTTGTCAGGAACACGGCCATCTGGCCTCGCGTGTTCCGGTTTCTGGGGCAGAAGCGGCCGCCCCCGCAGCCGCCCGCGATGCCCCGGTTGAAAAGGTCCTCGATCCAGGGCGCGAACGGGTCGGAGGGCTGCACGTCGAAGAAGATCCCGGTCGCCGGAGGCGGCGTGTAGGAGGACCCCAGAAGCGTTTTCAGCAGGAAGACGGCCATCTGCTGACGCTGAACGAAGAGGTCCGGGCAGTACACCGGCCCGGGGCCGCAGCCGGCGGCGATGCCGCGCCGATAGAGCTCTTCGATCCAGGGGGCGAACGGGTCGGAGGCCAGCACGTCGACGAAGACGCCTGTGGCCGGGGGCGGGACATAGCTGGGCCCGTCCTTGGCCTTCAGGAGGAACACCGCCATCTGCTTGCGCAACGCCGAGTGGTTCGGGCAGTAGCCGCCGCAGGCTCCGCCTCCGGTAACGCCGTTGTGAAAGATGGTCTCGATGTAGCGGTAGAACGGGTCAGACGCCGGAACATCCGGGAAGCTGCCGCCGATGTGAAGCACCCACGTGGCGTAGTAGGGGTCGGTTTGCTGCTGGCCGATGGCGATGGGCGCCGCGATCTCCTGGAAGCTGGCGTCCCAGTGCGCCGCCGGGCGCGCGCCGGTGATCCGCAGGCGATAGCAGTCTCCGGTGGCGTCGTAGCAGTTGTTCGTCGAGGCCGGAGGCACGGTGCCGTAGCCGGCGCCGGTATCGACGAAGGTGTAGGTCGGGCCGGCCGGTCCCGTGAAGTCGTGGGCGAAAGTGACCAGCGTAAACGGCGTTGCCCCGGCGTTCGTCCAGGAGGGCTCGACGGTCACGGTTTCGCCGGCCTCGAAAACTCCGTTGAGGTTGGAGGTCAGCCCACCGTGCTCGTCGACGCGAAGCGGCGCGCCGGGGAAGGACTCGGCGCAGCTGCACGTCACGAGATTCAACGTCCAGTGGTCGAGGGCGCCGGTGCCTCCGGGATTGGCGTCGCCGACGGTGAGCGACCAGGTGC
>JBASRI010000229.1:0-12964 GCA_049273755.1 Thermoanaerobaculia bacterium | reverse complement strand
GCTTCCAGCTCCGCGAGCGCCTCGTGCGCCGTGCCGCGCACGGACTGGCCGATCACGGCCCAGCGGTGCGTGAGCCTCTGCACCTGCTCGTGGAGCCGCGCGGATGTGAAGGCGCGGCCGTTGCGGCGCGCATCGCAGGCGGCCTCGCGCCAGCGCGTCGGGGGCCGATGGAGCCCGCGCACGACGCCCGTGCGCTCGGCGAGCCACAGCAGGTAGTAGCTCCCGTCGACTTGCCACCAGCGGAAGCCCTGCGCCGCGGAGCCCGGCGCCCAATGGTGGTTGTTGTGCCAGCCTTCGCCCATCGTGATGAGCGCGACCAGGAAGCTGTTGCGCGAGTCGTCGGTCGTCGCGAACGCGCGCCGCCCGAAGACGTGCATGACGCTGTTGACCGAGAAGGTCCCGTGCCACAGGAACACGGTCGAGAGGAAGTAGCCGTAGAAGAGGCCGACCGGCCCGAAGGCGAAGGAGAGCGCGACGGCGTAGAGGATCGTCGGAAGGAACTGATGGCGGTCCAGCCACCGGAGCTCCGGGTACTTCGCCAGGTCCGGCACACTTGAGAGGTCGGTCTTCTCGTGGTCGGGCGAGAGAATCCAGCCCATGTGCGCCCACCAGAAACCGCCCTGGAGCGGACTGTGGATGTCCTCGGGGCGGTCCGAGTACTTGTGGTGGTGGCGGTGATTCGACGCCCACCAGAGAACGCCCTTCTGCGCCGACGTCTGGCCGAGAAATGCCAGCAGAAACTGCGGGAGGCGCGCCAGCCGGTAGGTCCGGTGGCTGAAATAGCGGTGAAAGCCCGCGGTGATGGCGAACATGCGCAGATAGTAGGAGCCCAGGCACAGAGCCACGCCCGTCCATGAGAACCCCACGGCGAAGACTCCCAGAGCGGCCAGGTGAACGAGGAGGAAGCCGGCCGCCGACGAGAGGCGGATGTGGCGGGCTCCGGGGAAGGCAGTTTTCGTCGTCATGGAGAAACTTTATCGTTTTTCGTACCGGGCGCGGCTTTGTCATCCCCCGCTCGGCAGCCAAGAACGGGATCCCTCGGCCTGCGGCCTCGGGATGACCCGCGGAGGACCTGGGCATGCGTCCTTGTCATCCCGAGCGAAGCGAGGGAGCCCTTTGAAGCCGCTCGGCAGCTGAGAAAGGGATCCCTCGGGCCGGTGGCCCTCGGGATGACCCGCGACGGCGCTCGCGCGCTTCGCGGGTCACTTGCCCTTCTTGATGGTCTCCAGGTTGATCGAGACGTCCACGTCGTCGGAGAGCATGAATCCGCCGGCGTCCAGGGCCTTGTTCCAGTTGATCCCGAAGTCCTTTCGGTTGAGCTTGGTGACGACCTCGAAGCTCGCCCGCTCGTTGCCCCAGGGATCCTTCGCGAGACCCAGGAAGGTCACGGGGATCGTCACTTCCTTGGACACGCAGTGCATGGTCAGAGCGCCCGTGACGTTGTACTTGTCTTTGCCGTTCGGCACGAACTTCGAGCTCTTGAACGTGATCTCGTGGCATTTCTCGACGTCGAAGAAGTTGGGACTCTTCAGGTCCTTGTCCCGGTCGGCGTTGCCCGTGTCGATCGAGGCCGTCTTGATCGTGAAGACGACTGAGGACATCTCGGGCTTGGACGGGTCGGCCTGAATCGTGCCCTCGAAGTCGGCGAAGCGGCCGCGCACCTTCGAGGCGAAGTGCCGGACCTGGAAGCTGACGTCCGAGTGGCCCTTGTCGACCGTGTAGACGTCGGCCGCGAAGAGGGGGGTCGCCGCGACGGCGGTCAGGAGCAGAAACATCAGGGACCGGAGCTTGCGATGCATGGAGATCTCCTTTCGGTAACGGTGATCGCTGGGTCGATGGTTCAAGCGAGAAGTACTCCTCCACGGGAGCGGTAGATTCTCACTGAACGCAACCTCTCGCGGCCACCGTGATCTGGCCCTCCACGCGCCCCTTTCGGAATGCTGTCAGCCGGTCGTGGAGGTTGGACACGACGCAGGCGTGGTTGGGCAGAATCCGCACCTTCTCGCCGACGCGGAAGGACTCGCCCTCCTCGACCCGGATCACGCCGTGCTCTTCGGAGAGGCGCGCGACGCGGCTCCCGCGGCCGAGGACGAGCCCGTGTCCGCCGGCGTGGGGCCACAGAGGATCGGTCGAGAGAGTCTTGGACCCCGCGTCCACGACCGCGCGGTCGCGCGCCGGAACGCTGACGACGGTGGCCAGAATGGTCAGGGCGCACTCCTCGAGGCGGGCGGTTCCGAGGCAGACCTGCGAGAAGTCGTTGTACACGTAGGTTCCGGGGCGGCATTCGGTCACGCCCCGCGCGCGGATCGCCTGCCTCGCCGTCGGCGTGGATCCGAGCGATACGTCCTCGACCGGGAGACCCGCGGCGCGGACCGCCTCAGCGGCCTCCGTGACGGCGCGGCTTTCGTCGCGCGCGGCCGCGGCGAGGTCCTCCGGCGTTCCCGCTGCGTAGCCCTGGCCGCCGTGCGTGAAGAGTCCCTGAAACTCGATCCCGGGCAGCGCCGCGATCCGCGCCGCCGTTTCGACGACGCGCTCGGGCGGCACCCCGACGCGGCCGTAGCCGCAGTCCACCTTCAGCCGCACGGGCAGGCGCCGGCCCGCGGCGTGGAACACGTTGCCCAGCGAGCGCGCTCCTTCCTCGCTGTCGGCGCCCACGGCGAGTCGGATCCGCTCCGAGAGCGCGAGCAGGCGCCGCGCTTTGTCGGCGCCGTAGATGGGATAGCCGAGGAAGATGTCCTCGAACCCGAGCGTCGCGAAGACCTCGGCCTCGGACGTCTTTGCGAGCGTGAGCCCGGAGGCGCCGGCGGCGATCTGGAGCCGTCCGACCTCCGGCGACTTGTGCGTCTTGGCGTGGGGGCGCAGTCGGACGCCGGCTCTTCGGGCGTCGGCCTGCATCGCAGCGACGTTGGCCTCGAGCACGTCGAGGTCGACGAGAATCGACGGCGTCGGCAGGTCTTCGAGCGCGACCACGCCGGAAGACTATCGCGTCGTCCGCTTCAGCTTCCCCTTCGGCGCGAGCCTCCGATGCGCCTCCACGATCCAGGGCCAGATCAGCTCGAGCTGTCCGACTTTCGTCAGGGACGCTTGGACCCAGCCGTAGCGCCCGACGTAGTCCGCGACCCGCACGAACGGGAGCGCCAGGGCGTCCTCGCGCTCTTCGGGCGGGGGCTTGAAGGCGATTTCGTACACCGAGCCGTTGACGTCGGTGGAGGCGAAGATCTTGCCGCGCACCTTGTAAACGCCGGCTCCCCCCCACGGAAACTCCTCGACCGCACCCTCGAGCTTCAGACAGCGCCCGCGCGCGCGCTCGCGCAGCCGGCGGGCGCCGGCGGGCACGCGGCGAAGATCCAGGCGGAAATGCCGGGGCGGCGCCGCTTCCTTCACGCCTTTTTCGCCGCAGCGCCGGTGAAGGTCGACAGTGCCACGGAGTACCAGACCGCGTAGCACTCCGCCTCGAACGCGGGCCCGAGCTCGCGGACGAGGTCGCTGTCCTGGTGGGCGTAGGAGATGATGACGTCAGCCATACCACTCGGCCTCCACCATCAGGGCCAGCCACTCTCTCTGGTCCGCCCGGAGCAGGGCAGCGCATGCGCTCAGGGTGTTGAAGACGAAGGCCCGATCCGGCTCGGGCCTCTGCAGCTCCGCCTCGAGTGCCTTCGAGTGCGCGTGGATCGCGTCCCGCTTCGCCTCGGCGCGCCGGGCGTTGCGCGAGTACTCGTTGGCGGAGCGCCAGGTCCGGATCGCCGCCCAGATCGCCGCGACGGCCAGAGAACCCGCGAGGAACGCCGTGGCGAGCCTGTCTTTACCGGTGAACTCGAACGCGACGTGCAGAGCGATCAGCAGCGCGATGACAGCGAATACGATGCCCCCGAGGTTTTCGTTGTCCAGGATTCGATGCGTTTTCTCCTGCTCGATCTTTACGTCGAAGTATTGCATCTGGCCCCGAACGTGCCCGTCCCAAAAGGACACCAGAGCCTTCAGGTGCCCGACCTCGGGTCCCTTGCAGTCGTCGCTCCGCCAGATGCTCGGCGGCGTTTCGTTCGCGGCCACCGTCATGAGGTTGTCTTCGTTCACGGGCGTTTGATCCCGGAGCGTCTTCTCGAAGTAGCCTTGCCAGTCGCGGCGCGCGAGGTCGCTCGTCCACAAATCGGGGTCGGCGACGAGTTCGAAGAGGAGCAGCCGGAGCCGTTCGGCCTCGAATCGCGCTGCGAGCCAGCGGTGATGTCGCTTGCCGAGGATGCCGACGAGGACTAGTATGGCGGCCACCCCGAACAGACCGGACTCGATGACGGTGATCCAGTGCTTGGGCCACGCCAGGTGCAGAACCCCGAGGGCCGTCGCGATTCCGCCGAGCAGAATCACCCAGAACGAGAGCTGTTTGTGGCCTTTCTGAAGGCCCCCGGCCCGCAGGTCGGCCTCGACGAACGGGCGGATCAGCGGCGTCCGGCTCTTCTCGAGAAACGTGGCGATTCGCTCGTCTCGGGCGAGCTTCTTGAGCCGAACCACATGACCTTCCGTCAGCGCTTCGACTTCCGGGCGGACCTGACGCATTCTCACGGCCGCGCTAGGAAGATCCCGTCTTCTCGATCTTGTAACCGAGCGCCACGATCGTCTTGATCGTCTCCATCGCGGTCGTGCGGTCGTACTCCTTCTCGGACTCGGACAGTTGCTCGTACGGCACGAGGGAGGGGTGCTCCTTCTTCGCGTCGTCGCGCCGCGGACCGTAGCGCCATCCCTCGGCCAGGCGCTGACGCGCCCAATTCTCGTGAGTGTTGCGGGCGAGCAGCTCCGTGAGCTCGGCGATCTCGCGCGGAAGCCGGACGCCCGAAGTGTCCCGGGGCGACGGCTTGTAGTCCACGGCGGAGACTCCCTCCTGCGCTTGCGCGGCGTTCCGGTGGGGCCTCTTATACACCCGGCACGTGGGGTAGAGTCTCCGCCGAAGCCGGGAGACGCGACATGCGCAAGGTGTCCTTTTTGGCGGCGGCCGCGCTCGCGCTGGCGGCCGTGGCGGCGGGGCAGACGGCAGAAGACCTGATTCAAAAGAACATCGAAGCCCGGGGCGGCCTCGAGAAGCTCCGCGCGGTGCGCTCGCTGCGAATGACGGGAACGATGTCGCTGGACGACGAGGGGACCGCGCCGACGGTTCTCGAGTTCAAGCGCCCCTCTCGCGTGCGGTGGGAGTTCACGGTCGACGGCCAGACGGGCATCCAGGCCTTCGACGGAACAACCGCGTGGGTGGTGATGCCTTTCAGGGGTCGGAGCGAGCCGCGCGAGATGTCTCCGGAGGATCGCAAGGGGATCCAGCTCCAGGCCGACATCGACGGCCCGCTGGTCGACGCCGGAAAGAAGGGCAACCGCATCGAGCTCGTCGGCAGAGAGAAGACGGACGGCCGGGACGCCTGGAAGCTCAAAATCACGTCGAAGGACGGAGAGGAGCGGTTCGTGTTCCTCGACCCGAAGACGTACTTGCAGGTCCTCACGGTCACCCAGCGCAAGGTCGACGGACAGAGCGTCGAGATCGAGAACCGGATCGGCGACTACCGCGAGGTCGGAGGCGTCAAGCTGCCCCACTCCTTCGAGGCGGTGGCCGAGGGCGTGTCGCAGAGCCAGACCCTGCGCTTCGACAAGATCGAGATCAACGTCCCGATCGACGACGCGCGGTTCGTGATGCCTTCCCGCGAGTCGGCGCGATGAGGCACCGCGGCGCTTTCCTTGCGGCGGCGGCGCTGTTCGCCGCGCTCGCCGGGCCCCTGGAGGCGCAGCAACCCAAGCGGAAGATCTACATCTCCGTGGACATGGAGGGCGTCGCGGGCGTCGTCACCGGCGAGCAGCTCGGACCCACGGGTTTCGAGTACGAGCGCTTCCGGGGCTTCATGACGAACGAGGCCCTCGCGGCGATCGAGGGAGCTCGCGCCGCCGGCGCGACGGAAATCCTGGTCTCCGACTCGCACGGCAACGGCCAGAACCTGCTGATCGAGCGTTTTCCCAAGGACGTGCAGATCGTGCGGGCCTGGCCCCGGCCCCTCGCGATGATGGAAGGAATCGACGGGGGCTTCGACGCGGTGCTCTTCGTCGGCTATCACTCCTCGACCGTCAATCCCGAAGGCGTGCGAGCCCACACGATGTCCTCCGCGAACCTCGCCGACGTGCGTTTGAACGGCGTGTCCGTGCCCGAGGCGGGCCTGAACGCGGCGATCGCGGGTCACTTCCGGGTGCCGGTGGCCATGATCTCGGGCGACGCGGCCGCCGTGAAGGAGGCCCAGGCGCTCTTGGGGCCGATCGAAGGCGCGGTCGTCAAGTGGCCGCTCGGGTTCCACTCGGCGCGGACGCTGACGCCCGAGGCCAGTTGCGACCTCATTCGCGCAACGGCGAAGAAGGCGGTCGAGCGGGCGCGGGGACTCAAGCCCTACGACGTGAAGGTTCCGGTGACGCTCGACGTGCGTTTCAAGAACTACCGCCCGTCGGAAGTGCTCGCCTACCTGCCGATCGTCGAGCGCACGGACGCCCATTCGATCCGGTTCCGCGGGAAGGACATGCTCGAAACGATTCGGTTCCTCGAGTTCCTGATGAACTACGAACCGGGGCTCTCACCGTAGTGAGACTTTGTCATCCCGAGCCCAGCGAGGGATCCCTTTAGAGTCACACCGCGGCTTGGAAAAGGGATCCCTCGGGCCGCCGGCCCTCGGGATGACAAGGGTTACTGTTTCTCGAAGAGCTTCTTGTACTTCCCGTAGCCCTCTTTCTCGAGGTCCTCGGCCGGGATGAAGCGCAACGCCGCGGAATTCATGCAGTAACGCAGGCCCGTGGGCGCAGGCCCGTCGTCGAAGACGTGCCCCAGGTGCGAGTCGGCCTGCGCAGAGCGCACCTCCGACCACTTCCCGAGCAGGGAGAGGCTCTTGCCCGTCTTGATGTTCGCCTCCTCGAGAGGCTTCCAGAAGCTCGGCCAGCCCGTTCCCGAGTCGTACTTGTCGAGTGAGGAGAAGAGCGGCTCGCCCGACACGATGTCGACGTAGATGCCGGGCTTCTTGTTGTCCCAGTACTCGTTGGCGAACGCGCGCTCGGTCGCGCTCTCCTGCGTAACGCGGTACTGGATCGGTGTCAGGCGCTTGCGCAGCTCTGCGTCCGACGGCTTCTGAAACGTTCCCGCCGGCGTCGGCGCCTTCGGCTTCGCCTGCTCGGGCGAGGGCGAGCGCAGAGCGAGCACGGCCGCCACGGTGATCGCCGTCGCCGGGAGGACCAACAGCAATCGAGACGACCTCATCGGTGGCCCTCCGCGGGCTCGCCCCACAGCGCCTTCAGCCGCGCATCGCGTCCGCAACCCAGCCGGTAGAGCTTGTAGCGGACGGGATTCTTCTTGTAATACTCCTGATGGTATTCCTCGGCCGGGTAGAAGGTCGAGGCCGGAACGATCTCCGTGGCGATCTTGCCTCGGAAACGGGGATCCCGCTCGAGCTTCGCCTTCGACGCTTCCGCCGCGCTCTTCTGGGCTTCACCGCGGTAGAAGATCGCGGAGCGGTACTGCGTGCCGTGGTCGCAGAACTGGCCGTCCTTCTGGAGCGGGTCGACGTTGCGCCAGAAGACGTCGAGGAGCTTCTCGTAGGAAATCTTGGCCGGGTCGTAGGCGACCTCTACCGATTCGGCGTGGCCGGTGCCGCCGGAGGAAACCTCCTCGTACGTCGGGTTGACCTTCGCTCCGCCGGTGTAGCCCGAGGTCACCGAGAGCACGCCGGGCAGACCTTCGAAGGCCGTCTCTTCGCACCAGAAGCAGCCGCCGGCGAAGATCGCCGTGGCGCGCTCGGCGGCGCGCGCGGGCAACGCGAGCGCCACGGCTCCGAGCCCGAGAACCAGAACCATGAACATGCGTCGACGCAAGGCGTTCCTCCTCCGTCTGCGGACAACCAGGCCGTCGGAGCTTAGATTCCAGGACGGGTACGCCGTTTCCCGGTGTCCGGATGTGTGAAAGAGTCCGGAAACGTTTTCGCATTCCCGAAGAGAGAAGAGAGGAGACCCTCGGATGAACCTTCCGCCGCGACGTAAGTTCCTGCTCGTGTGGGCGTTCCTGGCTGCCGTCTCGTTTCGCCACGAGCTGGCGCCGCCCTCGCCGGCGGAGAGCGGGACGGAGACCTCGGGCTACTCGATCCGATTCATGCCCGACGCGAAGGGCGCGGTCGACGAGATCCTCGTCACTGAGCCCGACGGCGTCTCCAAGGCAAGCGCAAGTCGTAGGTCCGCCCGGTCCCCGCGCGCGCCCGGTCGGCCGCGTAGGGATGGTGTACGCTCCGGGGCTTCCCGCGGAGGAGGGCTGAAGATGCGCTTCGAGACGCTGGCCGTTCACGCAGGGGGAGAGCCCGAGCCGCCGGCCGGCGACGTCGCGCCCCCGATCCATCTCTCGACGACGTTCGTCCACGGGCCCGAGGGCGAGCGGTCCGGCGGCTACATGTACATCCGCGAGGCGAACCCAACGCAGACGCGCCTCTGCACGGCGCTGGCCGCGATCGAGGGAGGCGAGGCCGCGCTGGTCTTCGCCTCGGGCCTCGCCGCCGGCTCGGCGTACCTCCAGTCGCTGCCGGCGGCGTCCCACGCGATCTTTCCCGACGACATCTACTACGGGTTCCGCCACATCGCTCAGGACCTGATGCCGCGCTGGGGGATCGAGGTGAGCATCGTCGACCTGGCGGATCTCTCCGCCGTGCGGGACACGCTGCGGCCGGACACGCGCCTCATCTGGGCCGAGACGCCTTCGAACCCGCTCATGAAGATCGTGGACCTGGCGGCGCTCGCCGAGATCGCCCACGGCGCAGGGGCGCGCCTCATCGTCGACGGTACGTTCGCCACGCCGGCCCTCCAGCGTCCCCTGGACCTGGGCTGCGACGCCGTCCTCCACTCGACGACGAAGTATCTCGGGGGACACAGCGACGAGCAGGGCGGAGCGCTCGTCTTCAAGACGAAGGACCCGCTCTACGAGAAGGCGGAGCACGTGCGGTACATCCTGGGCGGCGTGGCGTCGCCCTTCAACTCGTGGCTCGTGCTGCGGGGGCTGCGCACGCTCCCGTGCCGGATGGAGAGACACTGTTCCAACGCCATGGCGGTCGCCCGCGCACTCGCGGAGCACCCGGCCGTCGAGGCCGTACACTACCCGGGCCTGGAGTCGCATCCCGGGCACGCGATCGCCCGGCGGCAGATGACCGCCTTCGGCGGCATGCTCTCGTTCCGAGTGAAGGGCGGACGCAGGGCGGCCGTGCGCGTGGCCTCGCGCGTGAAGCTCTTCGTCGTCGCCACGAGCCTGGGCGGACCCGAGAGCTTGATCGAGCACCGCGCCTCGAGCGAGGGCCCCGGCTCAAAAACGCCCGAGAACCTTCTCCGCGTCTCCGTCGGCCTCGAGCACCCCGACGATCTGATCGAGGATCTGGCGCAGGCGTTAGGCTGACCGCCCCTAAGAGGCCGCCGCCTCTTTGTAGACCCAGGCGCCGACGATGGTCGCGACGACATCCTGGACGAGGAACAACACCATCCCGAACGCGGAGAACGGGAACAGTCCCAGGTTCGTCATCACGATCGTCATGAGGACACACGACAGGATCCACACCGCGATTCCAGCGCGCACGGCCGTCGCGGCCCCGGCGCCGTAGCGCGGCCGGATGGCGGCGTAGAGCCACACCGCGGTGATCCCCGCGATGAAGCCCCAGGCGAGCCACCAGAACATCGCGGCACCGGACTCCGGCGGTGTCTTGCCCAGGGCGCGGAGGGCCGCGTCGAACTGCTCCTTCATGACCACGTTGTGGACGAGACCCTCGAAGACGTTGATCACGATGCCGGCGAGCACTCCGCCGAGAATCACCCGAGAGAGGTTGATCTTGCCCATGACGCCCTCCTTGTGCGCCTCCGAAAGAGGCTGTAAGAGGAACCGTTGCGATGAGCCTAGCTCAAAACGTCCTATCCTCCGGCCATGGAAAAGAAGCGCATCGCCGTCCTCGGCGCCGGCAACATGGGAACGGCCCTGCTCCGGGGCATCCTGGCCTCGGGCTGGGGACGGCGGGGGAGGCTGGTCGCCTCGCACCCCAAGGCCGCGAAGGCTGCGGCGCTGCGCAAGGAGCTGCGTGTCCGGGTCGTTCCCTCGAACCTCGAAGCGGCCCGCTCGGCGGACATCGTGATCCTGGCGGTCAAGCCGCAGATCCTGGAGCCGGTCCTCGAGGAGATCGCGCCGGCGATCTCCCGGGACCGGCTGGTGATCTCGATCGCGGCCGGCTTCCCCACCGCGCGCATCGAAGCCCTGGTGGCCGAGCGGGTCCCGGTCGTGCGCGCGATGCCCAACGTCGCCGCGATGGTCCGTCTCTCAGCGACGGTGTTGTGCGCGGGGCGGCACGCCACGGCCGCGCGGGTAGCGGAGGCGCGGAAGATCTTCGAGTCGATCGGCCTCGTGGTCGAGCTTCCCGAGTATCAGCTCGACGCAGTGACGGGGCTCTCCGGCAGCGGGCCCATGTACGTGTTCCAGATCATCGAGGGGCTCTCTGACGCGGGCGTCCGCGTCGGACTCTCGCGCGACGTTGCGGCGGCGCTCACCGTGCAGACCGTGCTGGGCGCGGCCAAGATGGCCGAAGTGATGAAGATCCATCCCGCCGTCATGAAGGACATGGTCACGTCGCCCGGCGGCACGGCGATCGCCGCGCTGCACAGCCTGGAACGCAACCGCCTGCGCGCGATCCTGATGGACGCGGTCGAAGCCGCGACCGCGCGCTCGAAGGAGCTCGGCCAGACCCACTGAGCGGTTCCTCATCCCGAGGAGCGGAGCGACCTCGCTGCGCTCGGGATGACAGAAGGGCCTACTTCGCGCCGTACTCCGGCGGGATCGGATTGCCGGCCCGCTCGCCGTCCCACACGAGCGAGGCGATCCGCCAACGCGAGCCGTCCCGGACGAGCTGAAGGCTGTGGATCCCCCGGTACAGGGGCGTCTCGTCCGACGGCGCGTGCCGCGTCTCGAACGTCGAGAAGACCTGGCAGACGTTGCCGAAGCAGTCCTCCCGCCGCGCGATCTCGCTCTCGTAGAGGGCCGTGGATTCGCCCTTCTGCTTCCAGCTCTCCAGAAGCCTGCGCACGCGGTCCTGGAACGCGGCGGCGTCGAGGGCCGCGTAGGGAGACTCGGCGTTGCGCCTGGGCGGGAGGATCATGGCGCCCGGCAGAAACAGAGCGCGCAGACGGTCCCAGTTGGGCTCCACCTCCGGGCCGCAGCTGACCGACTGGTATAGGGCTGTGACGATCGAGTCCACGGAAGCGCCGTCGGGTCCCACTGTCTTCGGAGGCGCCGGCGTGACCACCAGGCCGCCTGGAGTTTTCGTCGGGCGGGCCGCGACACCATCGTGGGAAGCGCGGCGTCTCGAATCCAGGGGTTGTCTCGCGGCGGCGGCGGGAGCGGAGGACCGTGCTGGGCGAGCACAGTTGCGGCGACGGCCCCGAACACGACGCAGACAAGAGTCCTCTTCACTCTCTCTCGCGCCCTACGATTTCGGCGTCGCCGCGTACGGCGCCGGGATCGGGTTGTCGGGGCGCTCCGTGTCCCAGACGACCGACGCGACGTGCCAGCCCGATTCGTCCTTCACGAGCTGGATCGAGTTGATCCCGCTCACGAAAGGCTTCGCGTCGGAAGGGTCGCGGCGCGCCTCGTAGGTCGAAAAGACCTGGCAGACGTTGCCGAAGCAGTCCGTCTTCCGGGCCACTTCCTTCTCGTAGAACGCGGTCGGCTCGCCCTTGGCTTTGGCCGCGGCGGCACCCTTGCGCACGCGTTCCTGGAAGCCGTCCACGTCGAGCACCGTGAAGCGGTCTTCCTGCGGGCGCTTGGGCGGGATGAGCTGTCCGACGGGAAGGAAGATCTCCCGCATCCGCTTCCAGTCCGGCTCGGCGTCCGGGCCGTGGCTGACCGAGGCATAGAGCGCCGTGATGGCCGAGTCGACGGTTGCCGCGTCGGCTGGCGTCGCGCGGGCGCGGCCCGGAGCCTTCTGGGGATGGGCGGTCTGCGCGGCGAGCGCGGCGGCCAGCAGGAACGAGGCGGCGACCAGGATACGGGTCCGAGTCATGAAGCCCTCCTTTCGATTTCCGGTGCGCGTCGGAGCTCGATCCAGCGGTCGAGCGAGAAACGGTCGTCCTGCCGGGGGAGCAGGAGTAGGAACAGCAGAAGCGCCAGGCGCGGGATCACGTGCGTGTGGAACTCGTAGAGGGGTTCTTTGAGAAGGTGCCCGAACGTCACGACCAGCAGGACGAAACCGAGCGCGATCAAAGCGTCGCGGACGCGCCAGCCCAGGAGCAGGAGACCACCGGCCACGAGCTCGATGACCGGAATCGAGACGCCTGTCGCCCAGAGGGCCCAGCGTGGGAGGAACGTGCCCGCGTACGGAAGGAACCAGCGTTGCGCGTGACCCGCGGGTGTCAGGGAAAAGACCTTCCAGGTTCCCGCCATGAAGAAGATCAGGCCCAGCACGCCGCGGGCGAAGAAGATCGCCCAGGCTCTGCCGTCTCTCTCCGAGAAGCCCATGGGTCTCCTTCGACCGCGACTCCGGTAGACTCCGCGCCGTCGCGGCGGGCCGGATCTCGAAAGATAGCGCAGAGGAGGGATCCCGATGGACGCGTCCGAGAGCAAGTCGCTTCCCGAGAACGCCTACCGGCCCCTGGCGCCGGGCGAGGTCTACCGGCCGGTCGTGCCTCCTTCGGTGCAGCTTCCCGAGGCCACCCCGCGCGCCATCCTCTGGGGTCTCTTCCTGTGCGCGATTTTCACGGCGGCGTCCGCCTACTCGGGGCTGAAGGTCGGCCAGGTCATGGAAGCCGCGATCCCGATCTCGATCCTCGCGATCGGCCTCGCGCGGGTCTACCGGCGCCGTTCGAGCGTCCTCGAGAACGTGATCATTACGGGCGTCGGCGGCGTCTCGGGCGCGGTCGTCGCGGGAGCGATCTTCACTCTGCCCGCCCTCTACATCCT
>JBASRI010000217.1:0-2922 GCA_049273755.1 Thermoanaerobaculia bacterium | reverse complement strand
CTCCCGCCTGGCTCGCGACGCGGCTGGCGGCGGCGCGTCCCGACAAGAAGCGCTCCGCGTGGCGCAGTTTCTTCTCGGGCAAGGCGGTCATCGCGTACGCGTACTCCGCCGCGGTCGCCGTCATGCTGCTGGGCTGGAATCCCACGGCCGTCGTGCGGAGCGCCGGGTTCGCGAAGCTCAGTGTGAGCGCGAGCAACGCGGTCACCGTCGCGCGCAGCTCCGTCGGCGACCGGCTCGGCGCGCTCAACGAGAAGGCCTTCCGCACGCTCGCCGTCTGGAAGGGTCACGTCGGCGGCTACGGGCGCGCGGTCGTCTCCAACGCGATCGCCATCGTGTGGCGCCCCGAGGCGAAGAAGACGCCGGGCAAGCCCCGTCTGGGACGCGAGAAGGGCGACGCGACGGGACAGGATGGATTCGCGACGGCCGGGAGCCCGAATCGGGAACCTTTTCCGGCCCGTTTTCGTGTGTAAGAACGACGTGAAAAGGACAAGTAGGAGAAAACCATGAACGAGTATCAAAACCCCCCCGCCTCGGCCCCGCCGCCGCCGCCAACGGTGCCTCCGGCAGTCGTGGTTCCGCCGGTCGTCGTGGCGCCGCCGCCGGTGATCGTCGAGCGCAAGTCGCCCGGCCTGGCGGGGTTTCTGTCGATCTTCCCGGGTCTGGGCCACATCTACCTGGGCCTCTACCAGCGCGGCTTCATCATCGGCGGCGCTTTCACGCTGCTCATCGCGCTGACCTCGCACGGAAGGGGCGGCCACTTCTTCGGGCCGTTGATCGCCTTCCTGTGGTTCTTCGGCATCATCGACGCGGTGCGCCAGGCCAAGGCGATCAACCGCGGCCAGATCGCCGAGTCGGGCTTCGTCGGCGAGGCGCAGATCAAGGAGATCAAGGCCTCGGGCTCGGGAGCGCTGGCCTGGGGCGTGATCCTGGTGGGCATGGGCTCTCTGTGGCTGATCGATCGCTACTTCGAGATCGACTGGAGCTTCATGGACGAGTGGGGCGCGCCCCTGGCCTTCATCCTGCTCGGCCTGATCCTGATCGTGGGCCACATCCGCAAGCGCCGCCGCGAGAACGAAGCGCAGGTCGGGATGCCGCCGAGAAGTCTGTAGCGCGTCAGCGTCGTAGGGGCGGCCCTTGCGGCCGCCCTGGGGGCGGGCTCGAGGCCCGCCCCTACGTGTTTCTAGGAGATCGTGGAGAGCTCGGCCAGGTAGTCCACGAACGAGCGCGTCGCGCCGTCGAAGCCCTGGATCTTCGAGTTGGTGGCCTCGATCACGTAGTACTCGTCGGGAGCGTGGGCGCCGCTGCCGTGGCCGAGGCCGAACGAGCCGGCGGGCAGGCGCAGGGGCTCTCCGGTGAACACGAACCCGGGCCAGGAGCCGGCGTTGCGCGGCCAGAGGATCGGCTCGAGGCCGCCGCGGCGATACACGGCCTGCTGCGCGCGGATGAGCTTCGCGCTCGCCGCCGTGCTGTTGGGGTCGTAGCCTCCCGTCATGTTGACCTCGATGTCGCCGTAGCCTCGTTTGGCGAGGTGCGTTTTCAAGGCTTCGAGCGATTGCGCCGCCGTCATGTCCGGCACGAGCCGCAGATCCAGCTTCGCGACGGCCTTGTGCGGCAGGATCGTCTTTCCCCCCGGCCCCGTGTAGCCTCCGACGAGCCCCTCGATGTTGACCGTGGGGCGCGATATCAGCCGCTCGAGCGCCTGCACCCAGGTCGAGTCTCCGACCCACTTCTGAACGCCGAGCTGTTTCTTGGCCGTGTTCTCGTCGAGCCGCCGAGCGGCCTCGGCGATCATGGCTCTTTCGGCCGCGGACGCCGGGCGGGCCTTGTCCGCGAAGCCGTCGATCGCCGGATCGTTTCCGTCGGCAGTCACGAGGGTTCCGAGGGCCTGCACGAGGTGCCAGGCCGGGCTGTCCACGCGCGGCCTGTTGCCGGAGTGGATGTCGCGGGTGGGTCCGCGGCCCCACTTCTCGCCGCTCGAAATCAGCTCGCACTCGATGACGCCCTTGGCGCCGAGGCTGACCGTGACGACGCCGTCGAGACCCTGGGCCGCTGTGGGCATGAAGATCCCGGTACAGCGCCCGAGCGCCGCCGAAACCTCGGGCGCGCGCACGATCTGCGGAAAGTGCGGCGAGCCGATCTCCTCCTCGCCTTCGGCGACGAGCACCAGGTTGACGGGAAGCTTGCGCCCCGCCCCGCGGTACGCGTGCAACGCCGCGAGAAACGCCGCCTCCGGCCCCTTCTGGTTGACCGCGCCGCGCCCCACGATGGCTTTGCCGATCTCGGGCTTCTCGACGATCGCCGCGTCCCACGGCGGCGAGGACCACTCGGCCGGGTCCACCTGCTTGACGTCGTACATGAAATAGAGGCCGACGGTTCGGGGCGCCCCGGCGTCCAGCGTCGCGAAGACTCCCGGCTGCCCGTCGGTCGGCACCCGCACCGCGCGGTCGAAGCCCGCATGCGTCAACATCCGGATCAGCAGCTCGCAGCCTTCGTTCATGCCGCGGTTCTCGGCCGCGATCGACGGCTGCCGGATCCAGTCCTGGAGTCGCCGGACCGCCTCGTCGTGGCGCTTCTCGACCTCGGAGTAGACCTTGCCGAGTCTCGGCGACGCGGCGCGCGAGGACGAGGGAAGGGCGAGTGAGGCGGCGGCCGCGCCGACTCCGTGCAGGAACTTGCGTCGGTTCATGCGCGGAAGTCTACTGCGAGTGCCTGACTGGCCCTACGAGTCACGGTCGCGGCCAAGGCGCATGCAGCGGACGCCCCGCCCTCGCCTTCGCTCGGGCCGCTCGCGACGCTCGCTCGGTTCGCCGCTGATGCGCCTCAGATTAACGCCGCTTGAAGTACTTCTCCAGGTCCTCTTCGGTCATGGAGAGCACGACCGGGCGGCCGTGGGGACAGGTGAAACGGTCCTGGGTCTTGGCC
>JBASRI010000214.1:0-3169 GCA_049273755.1 Thermoanaerobaculia bacterium | reverse complement strand
GCGCTGACCTGGATGGACGCCGTCGTCGACGGGCAGCCCGTCACACCGCGCGCGGGTCGCGCCGTCGAGGTCAACGCGCTCTGGCACGCGGCGTTGAAGAGCGCCGCGCGGTTAGAGCGGCTCGCCGGCGAGACGGGGCGCGCCCGCGAGCTCGAGTCGGAGGCGTGGCACGTCGGGCGCCGGTTCAACGAGACGTTCTGGTTCACCGAGAAGGGCTATCTCTACGACGTCGTTGGCGACTTCGGCCCGGACGCGAGCCTGCGCCCCAACCAGATTCTGGCCGTCTCCTTGACCGAGGACCTGCTCCCCCCGCACCGCGCGCGCTCGGTGTACTGGGCCGTCCGCCGGACGCTGCTGACGCCGTTCGGCCTTCGGACCCTGGAGCCGAGCGATCCCCGCTACAAGGGGCACTGCGAGGGCGACGAAGCCGAGCGGCTGTCGGCCGCGCACCAGGGCACCGTCTATCCGTGGCTGATGGGCCCCTTCGCGGACGCGCACTTCCGGGTCTTCGGATACACCGAGGAGTCGCGCAAGACGATGCGGGCGCTGCTCGCGCCCCTGCGGGCGCACGTGCGCGAGGCGGGCCTGGGCTTCCTCTCGGAGATGTTCGACGGCGACTCGCCCCACGCTCCCCGCGGCTGCTTCGCGCAGGCGTGGAGCGTGGCCGAGGTGGCGAGGGTCGTGTACACGCATTTGCAGGGAGGGAAGTAGGAGCTCCGACAGATTCCATGCGGGTCCTCATGTTCGGGTGGGAGTTCCCGCCCTACGTCAGCGGCGGGCTCGGAGTGGCGTGCGAGGGTCTCGTGCGCGGGCTCCTGGAGCTCGAGACGGAAGTCGCGCTGGTGCTGCCCGACCGTCCCTTCGCGAGCGGAATGCCGGGTCTCTCGGTCATCCCGGCGCGCCTCTCCCCCGCTTCTCGCCGGGCTGCCGGGCCGCCCCGGACGAGAAGAGCCGTCCGGCTGTGGCTCTCCCGCGTGCGCACACTGCTCGCCCCCTACGTGACCGAGGAGGGGTATCGGAGCGAGCGCGCAATCGTCGAGGAGCTCGATCCCGGGGAAGGCTCCGTCTACGGGCCGGACCTGCACCAGGAGGTGCTGCGGTACGCCGATGCCGCGGCCCGCATCGCGGCGCGCGAGTCCTTCGACCTGATCCACGCCCACGACTGGCTGACCTTCCTCGCCGGCATCCAGGCCCAGCGGGCCTCCGGCAAGCCGCTCCTCGTCCACGTGCACGCCACCGAGTACGACCGCGCGGGAGGCGGCGAGAATCGCTTCGTCACGGCCGTCGAGCGCGCGGGCCTCTCGGCGGCGGACCGGGTCGTGGCGGTCTCCGGCTACACGGCCGGGATTCTGGCCACCCGCTACGGCGTCCCGGCCGAGCGTCTCCGGGTCGTCCACAACGCGATCGACGCCCGGGAGCCTTTCGCCCGCTGGACGCTCGAGGAGGGGGACCCGCTGGTGCTTTTCGCCGGCCGGATCACGCGGCAGAAGGGACCCGACTACTTCGTCGACGCCGCCGCGCGCGTGGCCGCCGAGATGCCCAACGTCAAGTTCGCCGTGGCCGGGGTGGGCGACCGTCTGCGCGAGATGATCGACCGGGTGACGAAACACGGTCTCGATGACCGCTTCCTCTTCACCGGGTTCCTTCCGACCTCCGACCTCGATCGCCTCTACGCGCGGGCCGACGTCTACGTCATGCCGTCGGCCTCCGAGCCCTTCGGCCTGACGGCGCTGGAGGCGCTCCAGCAGGGCACGCCCGTCATCCTCTCGAAGAGCGCCGGCGTCTCGGAGGTCGTCAAGAACGTGCTGCGCGTCCGGTTCGGGGATGTCGAGGACCTCGCCTCCAAGATCCTCGCGGTGCTTCTCTTCCCGCCGCTCAAGCACGCGCTCTCCGCGCGCGGCCGCGCCGAAGTGCGGCGCCTCTCGTGGCGGGAGTCGGCGTGGAGGTGCATCGCCGTCTATCGCGAATTGGTGGGAGAATGGGCCACGGCGCGATGATTCCCGTCTGTCTCTACTTTCAGGTCCACCAGCCTTGGCGGCTCCGCCGCTACAACTACTTCGACGTCGGCCGCGAGCATCGCTACTTCGACGAGGCCGGCAACCGCGAGCTGCTGCGGAAAGTCGGCGACCGCTGTTATCTGCCCGCGACGGCGATGCTCGAGCGGCTCCTCGAGCGCCACGCCCGCTTCCGCGTCGCGTTCTCGCTGTCCGGCTCCCTCCTCGAGCAACTCGCGGAGTATGCGCCGGAGATCCGGGACGCCTTCCGGCGCCTGGCCTCCACCGGGCGCGTGGAGTTCCTCTCCGAGACCTCGCACCACTCACTCGCGTGGCTCGCCTCGCGGGAGGAGTTCGCGGCCCAGGTCGCCCTCCATCGCCGGCAGATCGTCGAGACGTTCGGCCTCGAGCCCCGCGTCTTCCGCAACACCGAGCTGATCTACTCGGACGCCCTCGCCGGATTCCTCGAGGCGCAAGGCTTCGCGGGCGTCCTCGCCGACGGCGTGGCGCCGCTTCTGGGCGCCCGCTCGTCCCGCCACCTCTACCAGGCCGCCACTCCCGGCGGCCTTCCGCTGCTGGTGCGCGACTACCGTCTCTCCGACGACATCGCCTTCCGGTTCTCCAACCGGCTCTGGAGCCAGTGGCCGCTGACCGCCGAGAAGTACGAGCGCTGGATCGGGGAGAGCGAGGGCGAGGTCGTCTCGCTCTTCATGGACTTCGAGACCTTCGGCGAGCACCAGAGCAGGGAGACCGGGATCTTCGAGTTCTTCGAAACGTGGGTGGCGCTGCGCCTCGAGCGCCGCGGCACCGCCTTCCTGACGCCTTCGGACGCGATCGCGAAGCTGGAGAGCCGTGGCGTCCTTTCGGCGCCGCGGGAGCTGTCCTGGGCGGACGAGGCGAGGGACCTGTCGGCCTGGCAGGGCAACGATCTGCAGCGCGACGCTTTGAAGACGCTCTTCGCCCTCGAGGCGCGCGTCAAAGCGTCGGGCTCCGAGACGCTGCTGTCGGACTTCCGGCGGCTCTCGGCCTCCGACCACTTCTACTACATGGCGACCAAGTTTGCGGCCGACGCCGAGGTTCACGCCTACTTCTCGCCTTACGAGTCGCCCTACGAGGCCTACATCGCCTTCATGCACGTCGTCTCGGACCTGGAGCGCCGCGTGCCCCGCAGGGGC
>JBASRI010000203.1:0-3020 GCA_049273755.1 Thermoanaerobaculia bacterium | reverse complement strand
GCGCGGGACTGCCCGACCCCGCGCCCTTCGACGCCGTGCTCGCCGAGCGGGCCCGCGGCGGCGGATTCGACTATCGCGGCGTGACCGGACAGGACCGCAAACGCCTGGCCGCGTACCTTTCGAACCTCGGAGACGCGGACCCGAAGGCGATGACCGGGGACGAACGGAAGGCGTTCTCCATCAACGCCTACAACGCCATGGCGATCGCGGTCGTGCTGGACCGCTACCCGGTCAAGTCCATCCGGGACATCGACGGCGCATTCACCGCGATCCGCAAGAAGATCGGCGGTGAGATGCTCACGCTCGACGAGATCGAGAACCGCCTGCGCGACACGAAGGACGCCCGCATCCACTTCGCCATCGTCTGCGCGTCGAAGTCCTGCCCGCCGCTTGCGAGCCGGTCGTACACGGCCGCGGGCCTGGATGCTGCGCTCGACGCGCAGGGCCGCGCCTTCGTCAACGACCCCTCCAAGAACGCCTTCGACCGGAAGGCGGACCGGATCGCGCTGTCGAAAATCTTCGATTGGAACCGGAAGGAGTTCGAGCGCGATGGAGGCTCGCTGTTGAAATACGTCTCGCGGTTTGTCTCGGAGCCGGCACTCTCCCGCTGGGTGGCAACGCGCTCTCTCCCGCCCGAATTCCTCGAGTACGACTGGTCGCTGAACCAACCCTAAAAGAAAGCCCCCCGTTGCCGGGGGGCCCGAAGGAGGAGATCTGTGTGCCTGCTCTTGTACGGAGCGGGCCCCCGGTTCGTTTGGGCGGTTTTCGATATCGTCCCACCGTGATCCGCGTCGTTCTCAAGCCCGGTCGGGAGGCGTCCGTTCTGCGGCGGCACCCGTGGGTGTTCTCGGGTGCAGTGTCCTCCAGGGAGGGCGATGGCTCGGATGGGCGCGCGGAGGTCGCAGACGCCTCGGGCCGCGTGCTCGGGCGAGGCGCCTACTCGCCGGATTCCCAGATCGTGGCGCGCCTGTGGACGTTCGACGGCCGCGAGGTGGACGCGGCGCTCTTTCGGGAGCGCTTCGTCGCGGCGCGCCGGCTGCGCGGCGAGATCCTGCCGGCGGAGACGACGGGATTCCGAGCGGTCAACTCCGAGGGCGACTGGTGTCCGGGCGTGCTGCTCGACGTCTACGGCGGTGCAGCGGTGCTCGAGCTCCTGACGGCCGGAACGGAGGCGTGGCGCGGGGAGCTGGAAGCGGCGGCGCGGGCGGTCTTCGCGCCCGACCGGCTGATCGTTCGCGAGAGCGGCGCGGCGCGGGATCGGGGCGGGCGCCCCTCACTCGCCGGGAGAGGGAGCCCCATGGGAGGAGATCGCGTCCTGTTTCTCGAAAACGGCCTGAGCTTCTTCGCGGACATCGGCTCCGGGCAGAAGACAGGCTTCTTCCTGGACCAGCGCGACAACCGCGCGCGGCTGCGCGCCCTCGCTCGCGGAAAGACCGTCCTGAACCTGTTCTCCTATTCCGGGTCCTTTTCGGTCGCGGCCCTGGCGGGAGGCGCGACGCGCGCCCTGGACGTGGACTCCTCCGCCGCGGCGCTCGCGCTCGCACGCGACCATCGTCGCGCCAACCTCTTCGGCGTGCGGGAGGAGGACTTCGTGGAGGCCGACGTCTTCGAGGACCTGCGTCGCCGGAGGGAGGCGGGCGAGCGCTGGGACGTCGTCGTCTGCGACCCGCCGGCCTTCGCCAAGAAGAAAGCGGATCTCGAGCGCGCCGCGCGGGGCTACAAGGACGTCAACCGGATCGCGATGTCGCTCGTCGCGCCCGGAGGCTGGCTTCTTACCTGCTCGTGCTCGGGGCTCGTGAACGCTGACCTCTTCCAGAAGATCGTCTTCTCCGCGAGCCTCGAGGCCCAGGCGCCCTTCGCGCTGACGGCGCGGCAGGGCGCGGCAGCGGACCATCCCGTCTCGCTCGACTGCCCGGAAGGGGAGTACCTCAAAGGACTGTGGCTGCGGCGGCGGATCTCCTGACCCGGCTCTATACTCGGAGTCCTATGGCCTTATTCCCTCTCCCCGCGCTCGCGCTTCTCTTCGCCCTGGACGTTCCGGTGCAGGAAACCGGTCCTTCTGTGTTCCACTCCGCCTCGCCCAAACGCGCGGCCTCCATCGCGGACCTCGCGATGGCCGCTCCGCGCCTCCCCGCCTCGGCCCGCCACGCTCTGCCGACACTCTCCGCGTCGGAGAAGTCCGCGCTCGAGACCAAGGACACCCGCCGCGAGGGCCTGCGTCTCAAGGCGCCCGCGGTGAAGGTCGGCCTGACGCGCGCCCTGCGGGAGGAGGTCGGCTTCGAAGGCGTTTCGGCGGAGCTTCCGCGCGGCCAGTCCCGCGTGGTTGCCGGCGGGCTCCTCGAGCGCATGGCCGACGGGCGGCTCGTGTGGACGGCGGCGTTCGCCTCGGAGGGCGCCGGGGCGCTCCGGCTTCACATTCGGTCGGCGCTCCTGCCCCCGGGGAGCCGCGCCTACGTGTACTCGGCGGCGGGCGAGGTCCACGGCCCCTACGCATTCGACGCGGGAACGCGGCCGGAAGGCTTCTGGACCAACTCGGTGTTCGCGCCCGAGGTGTTCCTCGAGGTGCAGCTCGCGCCGGCGCCCGTCGCGGACCTCGCGCGCGCGCGTCTGCTCGTCGACGCGGTCGGGCACCTCGAGCACCCGAGCTTCGCGCCTTCGACCCTCGCGCCGCGGGGGGCGGCCGTGCGCCCCAAATCGCAGACCTGTTTCATCGACGCCACGTGCGTGACCACGGCTGAGTTCCCGAACGTCGACGGCGCGTCGCACGCGGTCGGCCAGCTCACCTTCGAGGACAAGGGGTCGTTCTACGTCTGTACGGGCGGCCTCCTCAACACGGATCCGGCGACCTTCACGCCGTACCTGCTGACGGCGAACCACTGCTTTTCGACCCAGGCTTCGGCGACGTCCCTCGAAGCGATCTGGAACTACAAGCGGTCCACCTGCAACGGGCCCACTCCGAATCCGAGCCTCTTCCCGCGCACCTTGGGCTCGACGCTGCTCGCCACCGGCACCGTCAGCGA
>JBASRI010000191.1:0-5849 GCA_049273755.1 Thermoanaerobaculia bacterium | reverse complement strand
CGCCAAGCCCGCCTAGCGCAGGCGGCTATGAGTTAGCTAGGTGACCCAGCGAGATGATGATCCACGAGTAGAGCGCGATGATGAAAACGCTGGCGCCTGCGATCACCCGAGGACGAACATTGGCGGGGATTCTCGGCCAGACTGCACGGACGGCGGCGAGGCTCCAGCCGATGAGAGCAATCTTCGAGCCGAGGTTCACTGCCGGAAGCGAAAGCGGCGAGTCCGCTGCACGCGCGGGTTAGGCGTCATCATCAAGGGAACCACGATTCCAGCCACGCCGATGATTACGCTGAGCACTATCCCGACGACCGTGAGCCGAGTGGTGGTGCGATCCAGTTGATCCAGCTTGTCGAGAAGACCGTGACAGTTCGTGAAGATGCAGTTGAAATGCAGCCGCCCCGTGACTGACCGTGCGATGCGGACACCGCCGCCGCACCCTGCCGTGATTCCTTCGCTGCGGAGCCGCACGATCTAGTCACGGCAAGAGCGAACGTTACTCGTCTTTGCAGAGGCGAACAAGAGAGACGAACTCCGGTAGGTGGACTCCCGGCCGATCCGGCGCGTCTTTCTTAATCCGACACTAAGGTCTCAGCAAAGCGCTCGGCGAGTGAGACATTGCTCGATCGAGACCCGAAATTCCAGCGTGCTCGCAGTTCGCTTGCCGTTGCCTCGATAGCATGACCCGGTGGCCGTGCGAATTCGTCGCGCGGCTTGCGTGCGAAGACAAGGAGTTCTCTCGTGTTAACCAAAGTCGCTCGATATCGGCCTCTCCTGATGTCCCTCCTCATCGCCTGCGCAGCCGCCGCGGCATTCGCGGAGGACGAAGAGCATCAGCAGCCCCGAAGGATCATCCCGCCTCCTCCATCTCCCATTCTCTCGGTCTCGGCCGTTCCCGGCAACGGCGATCAGAATCCCTACGGCGTCGCGTTCGTGCCTGAAGACTTCCCTTCCGACGGACTCCTCAGCCCGGGCGACATCCTGGCCTCGAACTTCAACGACGCCACAAACACTCAGGGGACCGGCTCCACGATCGTCCGAATCTCACAGAGCGGCGGCCCCGCGTCCGTCTTTTTCCAGGGCCAGCCCGGACTGGGGCTCACGACCGCGCTCGGCGTTCTCAAGCGCGGGTTCGTCCTGGTGGGTAGCGTTCCGACGACGGACGGCACCTGCGCCACGGTCACGGCGGGCTCGCTCCTGATCATTGACCGCCACGGGAACCTGGTCGCCACGCTCACCGACAGCACCCTGCTCGATGGTCCATGGGACCTGACGATCCACGAGAAGCGCGATCAGGCACAGGTCTTCGTGTCCAATGTACTGAGCGGCACGGTGACGCGCCTCGACCTCGAGATCTCGGACGACAGCGATACCGTTGTCGTCGAGAGCGAAACACAGATCGCCTCAGGCTATGGCACAGCCTGCAATGCTGCGGCGGTCGTCGTTGGCCCTACTGGCCTGGCCTATGACGCACACAGGGACATCCTCTATGTTGCATCTACGGCTGACAACGCGATCTACGCTGTTCGACATGCGAGACGAACCCAAGAGGACGAAGGGACGGGCCGCGTCGTCTACCAGGACAGCGTCCACCTGCACGGTCCCCTTGCCCTGGCGCTGGCCCCCAATGGGCATCTGATCACCGCCAACGGCGACGCAATCAATGCAGACCCCAACCAGTCGAGCGAAATCGTTGAATTCACGCGGGAGGGAGAGTTTGTCAGCCAGTTCCAAATTGATCCCGTTCCTGGCTCCGCGTTCGGTCTGGCCGTAATCGCGAGTGACGACGTCATCCTCTTCGCGGCCGTCGATGACAACACGAGCATTCTTGAGGAGTGGTCCGAGGAGAGATGACGACGCGGCCTGACTTGATGTCCGCCGGACATGCGGTTTTGTCGGTGGGAAATGACGGAAACGTGTGGGAGTCGAGCCCGAAGCGACGGGTCAAGGGCTCCTAACCGTTCCACGCCCCGGAATCACTTCGCGCTGGCGACGAGCTTCTGGAACCGCTGGTTCTTGCGCAGCGGATCGAAGTTGGGGTCGATCTTGAGCGAGCCGGGCGAGAGCCAGTACGGGATCTTGAGCAGCGGCTCGAGCTGATCGAGCGCCTTCTCCGGCTCGCCGACGAGCATGTAGATCCGCACGAGCTGGTGCTGGTAGTAGGGGCCATAGTAGGCGTCCTTCGAAACGGGATCGAGCGCGACGCCACGCTCTCCCTCCCGAATCGCCTCCTCTTTGCGACCGAGGTATGCGAGTGCGAGGCCGAGAAAAATGTGGAGCTGAACATCATTGGGTGTTGCGCGAAGCTGCTCCTCGACAGCCTTCTTGGCCTCCTCGGCGTAGGTGCGCACGCTTGCCGCATCGCCCTTCAAGGCATAAGCCTGAACGAGGCAGAAGGCCCAGGTGCCCCGGTCGTCGTCGAACGCGCTCGGCGTGAGCCGTAGAAGGAGTTCCCGCTGCTGTTCGTCGAGAACCCAGACTAAATCATTGAAGTTCGCCATGTAGGCCACGAGCGCGGTGGGTTCGACATCCTTAGGCGTGGCCTGGAGCACGGCCCGGGCGCCGGCCAGGTCTCCCTCTCCGAGGAACGTCATCGCCTTGAACTCGATCAGGTAGAGGCTGGAGGGCGCGAGGGCGAGCCCTCGGTTGACCGCTTCTCGTGCTTCTGGATAGCGTCGTAAGTTCACGAGCGACCTGCCCAGGACCGACGCAGTGTTGACCGATCGTGGATCGAGGCGCTCCGCCTGCCTGAGGTGCTCCACGGCCGCATCCCAGTGCCCGAGGGCTTCCTCGACACGTGCCGTCTCTGAGAGGAGCTCCGAGTTTGTTGGTGCAATCCGCTGTCCCCTGGTGAACTCTTCCAAGGCACGGTTGAAATCGTGGACGACAAGGCGCTGGTAGCTGCCGAAGGCCAGGTATCCCTCGGGGCGGTCGGGTGCTAGCGCCACCGCCTTCTCTGCCGCCTGACGGGCGCGCTCCGCCAGCGCGGGCGTGGGGGTGGAGATGTAATAGAGGATGGAGTTCGGTCGCGAAAGCTGCGCCCACGCCTGCGCGAAGCCGGGATCCAAGGCTACGGCCTGCTCGTAGAAGCCGATCGCCTTCCGTAGGCTGGGAGGATCTCCAAGGTTCGCCGCCGCGTCACCCTTCAGGAAGGCATCGTAGGCCGCGAGGTTTTGGGTGGGCTTTTCGGAAAGCCGCTTCTCCTCGCCCGCCCCGAGTGCGACACCCAGTGCCTGCGCCACCCGTGAGGCGATGTCCGACTGCACTTGGAAGACATCGGTCAATGCCGCGTCGAACGGCTGTTGCCACTTTGAGATCGGCGCTCCAGAGCCCGACACCTCGATCAGCTCGGGGCTGACGTGGACGCGGCTGGTGCCCCCGCTCTTCTCCCAACGCACGGTGGCTGTCAGGAGATAACCGACTTCCAGTTCCCCAGCGATCTGCTTCGGCGTCTTCGTCGTCTTCTTGTACGGCGTCGAGCTGCCCCGGGCGATCACCTGAACACTCGGCAGAGAGGTCAGCTTGCCGCGGATCTCATCCGCGATCCCGTCAGCAAAGTAGTCGTCCTCAGGAGCCCCCAGGTTCTCGAACGGCAGAACCGCCACGCGCTTGACGCCACCGGCCTCACCCGCGCCTCTCTGCGTCCGCCGAAGAAGGAAGACGCCCGCAACGGTGAGGAGGACGATGGCCACAACCGCGATCAGGATCTTCCTCTTGCCGGTCGGTCGTGCCGCGAGCCGTGCGCCGCTCGTCACGGTCGGTGAGGACGTCTCCTCCAGGGCAAACTCGATGTCCCGCGCCGACTGGAAGCGTCGATCCCGATTCTTCTCCAGGCAGTGTTTGACGATGTGATCGAGGGCAGGCGAGATGTTCCGTCCCGACTCCGACAGCTCCGGCGGCTCCTGCGTCAGGATCGCCGCCATCGTCTCGGCATTCGTGTCTCGCTTGAACGCCTTCTTCCTCGACAGCAGCTCGTAGAGGATCGCCCCAAACGAGAAGATGTCCGAGCGGTGGTCCACCTGGAGCCCTTTGACCTGCTCGGGCGACATGTAGCCCGCCGTTCCCATCACCACGCCGGGCTCCGTATGGCCCGAGCCCGTCGGAGCGCTGGTCTCCTTGCCCGCCGCAACCGCCTCGACCTTCTTGGCCAGGCCAAAGTCGAGGATCTTGAGGTGGCCGTCCTTGGTGACGAACAGGTTCTCGGGCTTCAGGTCCCGGTGGACGATGCCCTTCTCGTGCGCCGCGGAAAGACCCTTTGAGACCTGGAGCGCATAGTCCACGGCCTGCTTCTGGGGGATGGGACCGGCATCGAGCTTCCCGCGCAGCGTCTCGCCTTCCAGAAGCTCCATGACGGCGTACGCGATGCCATCCTGCGTTCCAAAGTCGAAGATCGAGAGGATGTTCGGATGAGACAACGCCGCGACCGCCTTCGCCTCGCGTTCGAACCGGGCGAGCGTGTCGGGATCGGCTGCGATCGACTGCGGAAGGACTTTGACCGCGACGTCGCGGTCCAGCTTCTTATCCCACGCCTTGTAGACCTCGCCCATCCCGCCCGCGCCCAGAGGCGCGAGGATCTCGTAGGGGCCGAGCCGAGTACCTGCGGCGAGCGGCATTTCAGGTCATCGAATCATATGTTGGTGGCGACACCCCAAACCGGTTGCGGCGAGACCAGCCGCGGCGCCGGTTGCAGCGCTCGGCCAAGAGCGGCGAGTCCGGTGCTACGTCTAGGCGTTTACCGACGCACGAGGGCCACGGCTACCCGCACGATGATGAAGGCCGCGGTGGCAAGAACTGCCAGAAAGCCAAGGCGCCCCGAAGACATGGCCTCTAGCCATGCGCTGCTCCTCGGATCGTCGCCGTGCTTCCAACGGAGATAACGAGAAAGAGAGGCCGCGAGAGTGCAGTAGATCGCGGCCACGACGAAAACGGGGAGATACCAGTCTGGTCCGGCCTGCATAAAGCCAATTCCGACGACGAGCAAAATCGTAGCAAAGCAACCAAGACCCCAAACCAACCAGCGCAAAGCCTTCACTCTCCAAACCCTGACGGACCGCTGTCTGGCAGACTGCGAGTCCGCTGCACGCGCATGCGAGGTGCCCCGGTCATTGCATCAGTAGTCGCACTAAGAGCACCGCACACGAAATGAAGAAGATGGTGCCGCATACCGGGAATCTAGGTCACCGCCACGGCTGGCTTTTGCTGAGTCTCGGTTGCCAGAGTGTCGCTCTGGATGCGTCACGGGTTCTTCAGCTCTACGAGGATCAGGTGAATGGTCGTCGTACCGATGTTCTCGGCCCAATGGGTGAGGGGTTCGCGGTAGATGGTGTCCCCGCTGGCGAACTCGGACTCTGTTGTCTTGCCATCGGCAGTATGGTTTCGAACCTTGCCGCCGGCGAGAACATAAATGACGTAGGCGGGGTGCGAATGAGGCTGTTCCTTCTCACCCGGTTGAAGGGTTGCTTCGAGTACCCGCACACGACTGTTCTCTAACTTGAGCCGAATGGTCTTGGCGTTCACCACGGCCGGATCCTGAGCCGGAGCGTCTACGGAACCAGCGAGCAGTAACCCGACCGTGGCGGCTCCCAACAGCAGCAACCTTTTGCGCGTCATCGTGTCGACTCCTTATCCTTCAGCCATAATTAGGGGGGAAGACTAGTGTTTTGTCTGCGCCTAACGAGCGTCCGCTGCACGCGCGTGTTAAGCGGCGTGAGACTTGACGACCGCATCGGTCAGCTCAGAGCCGCCCTTGTCGCGACACTCATGCCTTTACACCCTCAACAACCGAGAGATGCGTTTCGGTGGAAACGACGCGCCGAAGCCTGAACCCGGATCGCTTCAGCAGCTCCCGGAAC
>JBASRI010000147.1:0-1569 GCA_049273755.1 Thermoanaerobaculia bacterium | reverse complement strand
ACGGCAAGGCGTGGTCGCGCGCGCGCGGGGTGTCGGGCGGGCGCCCCGGCCGCGTGCGCTTCTTTCTCCCGGACTCGGAGGCCGCCTTCGTGCGCCTGCGTTTGCTCGAGTCGGCGCGCGGGAAGGGCTATGCGCTCGACGAGATCGCCGTCGAGTCGCCGGAGGCCTGGGAGAACGCCACCAGGTTCCTGGAGGCCGTGGCCAGGGAGGATCCCCGCGGGCGCTGGCCGCGGTCGTTCGTCGGAGAGCAGATCTACTGGACGCTCGTGGGCGTCGACGCCGGCGCCGAGAAAGGACTGATCTCGGAGGACGGAGCCCTGGAGACCGGCCGGGGGGCCTTTTCGCTCGAACCCTTCCTCGCCTCCGGCGGAAGGCTCCTCGGCTGGAACGAGGCCGAGATCGCGCAGAGCCTGGAGCGCGGCGACCTGCCGATTCCGGCGGTCGCGCGGCGGCATGCTGGAGGCCTCTCGCTGGAAACCACAGCGCTCGCCGACGGGCCGCCCGAGGCCCCCACGTTGCGCGCACGCTACCGCGTCCGCAATGAGGGCGCCGCGCCGGCAAAGGTCGCGCTCTACCTGGCGGTGCGGCCTGTGCAGGTGAATCCGCCGAGCCAATGGCTGGGCGCGCCGGGAGGCTTCGCGCCGATCCGGAGCATCCGGCGGGACGGAGCGGCCGCCGTGGTCGACGGCCGCCGCATCGTCGCGCTCACACCTCCCTCGGCTTTCGGCGCCACCTCCTGGGAGAGCGGCGAGATTGTCTCGCGCCTGGCCGGGGACGGTCTGCCGGCGACGACGGAGGCGAGCGACCCCGGCGGTCTCGCCTCGGGAGCCCTGGTATGGAATCTCGAGATTCCCGCCGGCGCGTCCCGGGACGTCGTCGTCGCGGTGCCGCTTGCCGGCGCGAGCCTCGGGGACCGCTCCGCAGACCCCGCCGCCGACTTCCAAACGCGCCTCGACGCCGCCGCCCTCGCCTGGCGCGGGAAGCTCGACGGCGTGGCCTTCGCGCTTCCTCCCGCGGCCGACGAGACCGCACGCGCGATGCGGTCGAACCTGGGCTGGATCCTGATCAACCGCGAAGGCCCCGCGATCCAACCCGGTTCGCGCGCCTACGCGCGTTCGTGGATCCGCGACGGCGCGTTGACATCGACGGCGCTCCTGCGCCTCGGCCGCTTCGCCGAAGTGCGCGACTTTCTGCGCTGGTACGCGCCCTTCGTGTACGAGAACGGCGCCGTCCCCTGCTGCGTGGACCGGCGGGGCGCCGACCCGGTCCCCGAGCACGACAGCCACGGCGAGCTGCTGTACCTGGCCGGAGAGTACTTCGCCTACACCGGCGACCACGCGACGGCGGAAGAAGTCTGGCCGACCCTGGCCAGGGTCGTGGCGCACATCGACGCCCTCCGCGCCACGCGCCGCATCGAGGAGTACCTCTCGGCCCAGAAACGCGTCTTCTACGGCTTGCTGCCCGAGTCGATCAGTCACGAGGGCTACTCCGCGCGACCCGTCCACTCCTACTGGGACGACTTCTGGGCCGTGCGCGGGCTCTCGGCCGCCGTGGAGCTCGCCCGCGCCC
>JBASRI010000145.1:0-11041 GCA_049273755.1 Thermoanaerobaculia bacterium | reverse complement strand
CGCTCGAGCAGGGCCGCGCGGCGGGATCCGAAGCGGCGCCCGAGCATCGCGACGAAGGCCACGGCGCCGGGGGTCAGAACCTTCTCGGCGTCGGCGACGAAGGGGCCACGAATCTCGATTCCCGAGGGCAACGCGGAGCGTCCTGCCTCGGCGGCTGAGGTTCGCCTCAGCGGTGCGGTCGGATTCGTCGCTGCCATGGGTTTACAAGACACCACGGCTTGGCCCTCTGAGTCAATAAATTACTGAAACACAGCAAGTTAGAGTGTCAACCAATGAAAATGTATATCTGTAAAGTAGTAGATGCTGTAAATTATGCGTAGACAGACAGATGGTTGAGTCGAAATTTGGCCCCAAAATCCGCGCACTGCGGCGGCGGCACGGCCTCCGACAGGTCGTTCTGGCGGAAAAGCTGGGAATCTCGGCCTCCTACCTGAACCTGATCGAGCACGACCGGCGGGCGCTGACGGCGCCCCTGCTCCTGAAGCTCGCTGAGCTCTATCCGGCGGACCTCAAGAGCTTCGCCCCGGACGACCATGCGCGCCTGGTCTCGGACCTCCACGAGGTCTTCGGAGACGGTCTCTTCGAGTCGCTCGACGTCACGACGACGGACCTGCGCGAGACCGCCTCCAACGAGGCGGTCTCCCGAGCGATCGTCAAGCTCTACCACGCGTACCGTGACGGTCTGGAATCCATCCAGGCCGTTGCCTCCAAGGTCTCGGAGGGAGAAGACCTGATCGGGATCGACCCCGCGCGGCTGCCGTCGGAGGAGGTCTCCGACGTTTTCCAGGAAAACCAGAACTACTTCCCGGAGCTCGAGGAGGCGGCCGAGCGTCTTTCCGAGGAAGCCGGTCTCGAGCGCCCGGACGTGTTTCCGGGCCTCGTGCGCCTTCTGGAGAAAGACGGGGCATCGGTCGCGATCGTCCCCCATCCCAGCCAGAAGTCGGCGGTGCGCTCGTACGACCCGGTCCGAAAGCGCCTCCAGATCTCCGAGATCCTTTCGCCCCACGCCCGGAACTTTCAGACGGCACACCAGATCGGCCTGCTGCGCCTGACCGGTGAATTCGACCGCATCGTCCGCAAGTCGCGGCTCACGACCCCCGACTCCGTCGCGCTGTGCCGCGTCGCCCTGGCGAGTTACTTCGCGGGCGCGCTGCTGATGCCCTACGGTCCGTTTCTCGAGTCGGCGAAGACGTTCCGCTACGACGTCGAGCTGCTCGAGCGGCGCTTCGGCGTCAGCTTCGAGCAGGTCTGCCACCGCCTGACGACGCTCCGGCGTCCGGGGCAGGAAGGCGTGCCCTTCCACTTCATCCGCGTGGACATCGCGGGCAACATCTCCAAGCGGTTTTCGGCCTCGGGGATCCGGTTCGCGCGTTTCTCGGGTCTCTGTCCGCGGTGGAACGTGCACAGCGCGTTCATGACCCCGGGCATCGTGCGCACGCAGATCTCGCGCATGCCCGACGGGACGACGTACCTCTGCGTGGCCCGGACGGTCCGGCAGAGCTACGGCGGCTTTGGCGCCGCCCATCCGCTGTTGGCGATCTCGCTCGGTTGCGAGGTCAGCCACGCGAAGCACCTGGTTTACGGCGACAACATCGACGTCCACAACCCCAACGCCGCCGTGCCGATCGGCATCACCTGCCGTCTCTGCGAGCGGATGGACTGCGAGCAGCGGGCGTTCCCGCCGATCCACCGCCGCCTGGGGATCGACGAGAACGTACGGGGAGCATCGTTCTACCGATTCGTCGAGACCGAGGGAAAGCCGGTCTGACCCTCCTCCAACCCGAGGGCGGCTGATAGGCTTGTCCCGTTGCGCTCAACGGGTGATGCGGGCGGAAGACGGCCGGGAGCCAGCGCCTTTGCGGTGCTCGTCCTGCTCTCGGTGATCGAAGTCGGATGCGCTGACTACACGCAGACGACCGCCGCGACGAACTCGATCTCCGACGTGCGGGTGACGACGAGCCGGGGAGAGGTCGGGGATTGTCGGCCCCTCGGGCGTGTGGATTCCAGAGACACCGCGCGGGGCTGCGGTCTGACCGTCCAACCCACGCCGGAGGAGTGCCTGAAGTACCAGGTCAGGCGCGCCGGTGGGGACACGCTGCTCCGCGGAGGCCCCGTGGGGGACGCCTACGATTGCTCGAAGCCGAATGCGACCCCTCCGGAGTCGCCTCGCGCGACTCCACCGACTTCGACCCCTCCGCCGCAGCATGCCGCCGCACCGCCGCCGAAGGGCAGAGTCAGGATCGTTCGCAGTCGGGATATGGCCAAAGGCTGTGTCTATCTCGACGATGTGGACTTGAAGACGGCCTGTGCCGAGGAGCTCGGGAAGACGTCGGAGGACTGCGTTTCCGATCGCGCCATCGAGGCCGGTGGCAACATGGTCTTCCTGGACGCCGGCCGCGCTCAGATTTTCTCCTGCAAGGCGATGCCCTGACCATGCCCGCGGTGGCTGTCGCCCAGGGACTGACGGATCCTCAGCGCACCGGGATCGGGAATTGCGAGGGGTGAGGCAGACCTGAGTGGCGGAGCCGACAATCCACGCGAAGGCTTCGGCGGAGTTCGTCGTCGCCGCGTCCGACCTGGCCAGCGCGCTCCGGCTCGGCCCTGAGGATTCGTTTCCTCCGGTGCTCGCGACCTCGCGCATGATCGCCCTCATGGAGCTCGCGGCCGCCAGGCTGCTCGTTCCGTCGCTCGGCCCGGGGGAGCTCTCGGTGGGCGTGGCCGTCGATGTCGCGCACACGGCCGCGACGCCGGAGGGTGTCGAGGTCAGAGCGACCGCGCGCTACGCCGGGCGCGAAGGGCCGCTCTTTCTCTTCGAGGTGGTCGCGCACGATTCCGGCGGCGAGATCGGCCGGGGCACTCACAAGAGGGCCATCGTTTCGAGCGAACGGCTCCTCGCGGGGGCAGCTCGTCGAAACGGCAAAGGCTGAGTTGTAGCGGCAGGACTGGCAGGCGATGGAGGAGCAGGTTCGAGCCTCTCGCGCCTGAAGAAATGGCGGGCGGGAGCCCCGCGTCTCCCGCCCGGGTGAAGACGGAGAGACCCTAGAAGTTGTAGAGCGCCGAGAGCGCGAGCTGGTTCCCGGTCGTCTTGACCTCCGCGGCACCCGTCGTCAGCTTGTCGTGCATGTACTCAAAACCGAACGCGAGCGGTCCGGACTTCCAGCGCAGCATCCCGACGTACATCTCGTTCTTCACGCGCCCGTTGGCGCCGACGGCGCGCAGCACGTCGAGGTCCTTGGGATCGTCGATTCCCCAGAAGCCGAAGAGGCTCCAGTTCTTGGTGACGTCGAAGCCGACCTGCGCCCAGCCGCCCTGGCCTTGGATTCGGCCGAACTGCGTGATCATGCCGAACTGCTGGCCGATCGAGTGGCCCGTGTAGCCGTTTCCCTGGATGAGGACGGGGCCGATCTGGAACTTGGCCCCGATCTCGACGGCCGAGCCGGTGAGCTTGTCGTGCGCCGTGGACGCGCCGGGCCCCGAGAGGTCCTTTTGGTCGACGTGGCCGACGACATAGCTGCTCCACGTGCCCAAGCTGCCGAGCTTGCCACCGACGTTGGCGCGCAGCTCGAACTGGGGCCACGACGCGTTGCCGGCCGTGAGGAAGTTGACACAATTGGTCGTCGTGCCGCAATCGGGGGCGTTCCAGCTCCCGGACTGCACGGCGAACTGGAGGTCGGCATTGACTACGGAATCCTTGGGCGTGAGCGTCTGGTAGACGAAGACCCCTGGGAAACGCCAGCCGATGTCGCCGGCCGAGCCGTAGCCGAGCGGGAAAGCGATGTGGGAGAGAGAGACGGCCGTGTTGCCGAAGAGTGGCGACCAATACTGCCCGATCCGGATGGTCGTGCTTCCGTTGCCGAAGTCGATGAAACCGTAACGCAGCCGCGGGTTGGGCTGCTGGCCACTGAATGCGCCGGTTCCATTGAATCCTCCGAAGAAGTCCATCTCGAGGGTGGCGCCGACCTTCCAGTCGCCCACGACCTTGGGTCCGTCGAAAACCATCGTCAGGCGGGTGTTGCGGATGTCTGCGCCGCCGAACCAGCAATCGACCCCGCAGTCGGGCGGAAGGGGATACTCCGCGTTCTGCCCGTTGCCGAAGGCGAAGTTCTGATCTTGCGCGAACGCCGTGACACTGAAGAACCCCTTGAACGTGAGGCTACCGGCGCCTCCGAGCTGCACCGTCGTCTGGGCCGACACTGCCGCCGCCAGAAGGACCATGCACGCCGCGACGACCGTTGAGCGAACCACGAACCTCATTGACTGCTCCTTTCTCCCCGCGTCGGGGAGGCCACGCGCCGGGGAACGAGCGCCGCCAGAACCGGGCGCTCGCGGTCGCAGTCATGGGGGTCGGCGGCTTCCGGGCCGCCCGGGGGACAATTCCAAAGTGCCGCGTCTGCACGCGGGTCGTGAGGACGCCACCGGTTCCGGTCGACTTCGCATCCTCGTCTCGGCCGTCTTCACAGCATGTTAACCCGATTCGCCGCCGGACGAGCTCATTTCACCGAGCCGAAGGTGAATCCGGCGATGAAGCGGTCCAGGAACAGGTTGTACACCGCGGCAATCGGAAGGCTCGCGATCAGGCAGGCCGCCATCAGCGAGCCCCAGTAGTAGACGTCTCCCCGCACCAGGTAGATCGGTACGCCGACACCCACCGTCTGGTGGGCCGCCGAGGAGATGAAGGTCAGGGCGTAGACGAACTCCTGAGTGACCAGCGTGAAGGAGAAGATCACGACGGTGAGGATTCCCGAGAGCGACACCGGCACGACCAGCTTCCGGAAGGCCTGGAACCGGGTCAGGCCGTCCACCATGGCGGCGTCTTCGAGCTCTCGCGGGATCGATTTGAAGAATCCCATCAGCAGCCAGGTCGAAAACGGGATCGTGAAGCTCGGGTACACGACGACGATCGACCAGATCGTGTCTTGCAAGCCGAGTGCCGCGACGACCCGCGAGAGGGGGATGAAGAGCATGGTCGGCGGCACGAGATAGGTCAGGAAGATCGCGATGCCCAGGCGCCCGCCCCACGGCCCCGTCAGCCGCGCCAGGGCGTAGGCTGCCGGCAGCGCGAGCAACAGCGTGATCGCCACGACACAGACCCCGGCCAGGGTCGTGTTCCACAGCCAGCGCGGAAAGAGCGTCTCCTCCAGGAGCAGCCGCAGGTGCTCGAGGGTGGGCGGCTCGTGGAAGAGGAAGGGGTTGTTCTTCAGGTCGTAGAGGTCGCTCGTCCGCTTGAAGGTCGTGATGAGCATCCAGTAGAAGGGGAACGCGAGGCCGGCGGAGAAGGCGACGAGGATTCCCCACCGGGTGGTGGCGGCCAGGGCGCGCCGGGCCCGGCGTCCGGCGGCCATCAAGCGACCTCGGCGCGGTGGGCCGTGCGGAGCATCCGCCAGGCGACCAGAACGAGCAGGGGCAGAAGGAAGATGGAGATCGCGGCGCCTTCCGCGAGGTCGCCTCCGAGAATCCCCGTGAAGAAGGCGAGCGACGGCAGGACCTGGGTCGTGTCGTAGGGGCCCCCGCGCGTGAGGATGTAGATCACCGTCATGTCCGTGAAGGTGAAGACGGTCCCGAAGAGCAACGCGACGTTGATGATCGGCAACAGCATCGGGATGGTGACCTGGAACAGGGTCCGGAAGTAGCCCGCGCCGTCGACGGCGCAGGCCTCGGGAATGTCCCTGGGGATGGCCGTCCACCCCGCGAGCAGGATCACCGTGGCGAATGGCAGCACGTGCCAGGTGTGCACGAGGATGACGGCAATCATCGCCAGCGTCGGTTCACCCAACCACATCGGAGGGGAAAGTTCGGGGACGAGGTGCAGTCGGATCAGGACCCAGTTGATCACGCTGTACAGGGAATCGAGGATCCACTTCCAGCCGATGGATCCGATGGAGACTGGCGCGACCCACGGCAGAATGACGAGAAACCGGATGAGGCGCCGGCCGCGAAACGCGTCCTTGAGCACGAGGGCCAGGATGTTTCCGCCCACGAGAACCAGGGCCTGGGAGCAGAACGTGAAGACGATCGAGTTGCGCAGCGCCCGGCGAAACCCCGGGTTCTCGAGCACCGAGGAAAAGTTCTTCAGGCCGACGAAGTGATATTCGGTGGAGCCGACCTTGACGTCGCCGACGGCGTAGACGAAGGCGAGGAGAAACGGCACGCCGACGAGGGCGAGCACGTAGAGGATGGCCGGCAGCAGCATCGCCGGCCCGAGCCAGCCCTCGCGCGAGCGCCGGCGCCTCACGAGAGCGGCACGGGCCCTCTCCGGGCGCCCGCGGCCCGGTCGAAAAACTTCAGGTTGCGCTGTTCCACCTGGAACGGGTGGACGGAATCCGGGGGAAAGCGCGCCCGGTAGCTCGCGGGCAGGCGCGATACTGCCTTCTTGCCGTCGAACCGGCTGCCCTCGAGACGTCCATAGAGGATGCGTTCCGATCCGAGGTATTCCTCGTGGTCGAACCGGAAGGACAGAGGCACGCTCGGACCCGAGCCCGCCGCGAATCCGGCCGGAAGGAAGTGCTCGGGCCGAAACCCGATGATCGCGTCCTCGCTCTCGACGAGGTTCATCGGCGGAGAGCCGAGGAAGGTCGCGACGAAAGTGTCGGCGGGATCGTCGTAGACGTCGGCCGGCGTCCCGACCTGCCGCACGATTCCCTGGTGCATGACGACGACGCGATCGCCCATCGCCATCGCCTCGACCTGATCGTGAGTCACGTAGATCATGGTCGTGCCCACGCGGCGCTGAAACTGCTCCAGCTCCTCGCGGGCCGAGGCTCGCAGCTTCGCGTCCAGGTTCGACAGCGGCTCGTCGAGCAGGAAGACCGTGGGCTCCCGGACGATCGCCCGGGCCAGAGCGACCCGCTGGCGCTCGCCCCCGGACAGCTCCCGCGGCCTCCGGGAAAGCAGGAGGCCGATTCCCAGAAGGTCGGCGGCCCATTGCGCCTTCTTCGCGCGCTCCGCCCGGGGCACCTTCTGCGCCTTGAGCGGAAAGACGATGTTGCCGAGCACCGTCAGGTGGGGGTAGAGCGCATAGCTCTGGAAGACCATCGCAATCCGGCGTTCCCGGGGAGTCCTGTCGTTCACGACGACGCCGCCGATGAGGATCTCGCCCGAGGTCGGCTCCTCGAGGCCGGCGATCATGCGCAACAGGGTCGTCTTCCCCGAGCCCGAAGGGCCCAGGAGGACGAGGAACTCGCCCTCCCGGGTTTCCAAGTCCACGCCGACCACCGCCCCGACCTGGCCCTGGCGGAAAACCTTGGTCAGCGCCCGCGTCTGGACGATCGCCATCCCGCGATCACTTCCACTTGTCGAAGATCCGCTTGATCTCCTTCTCGGCCGCGCGCGCGGAGTCCTCCGGACTCAACACGTCCTGGGCCGCCTTGGCGAACATGGTCGGGATGACGAAGGTGTTGAAGACCTCGTCGATCGCGGCAGTCGCGTAGCCGGGGTAACCGACGTTGGTCGCCCAATCGAGGACTCCCGCGAGCACCTTGTACTTGTCGGGCGGAGTCGCCTTCGGGTCGTTCGCGAGCTGCTTGTCGAGGTCCGGCACCGTCGCCGGGAAGCACGGGAAATTGTAGAACTCGCTCGCCTTGAACGCCGCGCCGAAGCTGTCCATGTAATCGATCAGGAACTGCTTGGCGCCATCCTTGTTCTCCGCGAAGTCCCAGACGACGTAGCAGTCCATCACGTGCTCGGCGGCGATGCCGCGCACCGGCCCCTTGAGTGCCGGCGTCAGGAATATCTTGGAAGACATGTCGGGGTTGTCCTTTTCGGCCGAGCGCGTCACGGAGATCGCGTTCGCCACGAAGGACAGCCTGCCCGAGAGGATCCCGCGGTTGTTGGAGGAGGGATCCCACGTGAAGACCTCGGCGGTCTCCGTTTCCTTGTACAGCGCCCGCATGTACTTGATCGCTTCGATCGTGTTCTTCGAGTAGATCGTGACGTTGCCGTCGGCGTCCTGCTCGGAGCCCCCGAAGGACCAGAGGAGCGCGCGCATCGCCATGTTCGTGTCGAGCTCCTGGGAGAGCCCGATCCCGACCGGGTTGCCGAACTGGTCCTTGATCTTCTTGCCGCCGACCCGGAGGTCCTCCCAGGTGTTGGGGCCGTTGGGGAACCCGACCTTTTCCCAGAGGTCCTTCCGGTAGTTTCCGGGATCGGGGACGTAGGAATCGGAGAACGCGAAATACCGCTTGGTCTTCGGGTTGAAGGTCGACTTCTCCGCGAGCGCGATCTTCTTGCCGTGCTTCTTCTCGACGGCTTCGTAGATCTCGCGGTGATCGATGGTCTGCTTCTCGTACGCGGCCGGCGGCGCCAAGAACATGAACAGGTCGTGCCCTTTCCGGGCCGCCACCTCCGCGGCGGCTCGCGCGTTGACCTCGCCGATCGCGATGTGGTCGACCACCACCTCCGTGTCGTGCTTCTGCCCCCATTCCTTGGTGAAGACGCCGTCGAACCACTTGTCGTAGCCCGGAACGAAGTGGCTCCACTGGACGATCTTCAGGGTCTTGCCGGCGGCCCGCGCGCGATCCGGGAAGAGAAACGCCGGGCCGCCGGCCGCCAGCGCCCCCGCGCCGGCGAGCCGCGCGAACCGCCTCCGGGTCATCCCGCCCTTTCGTGCCCTGGACATGGTCACCTCCCTGTTTCCAGACTCCGTGGCGCGGGAACCCCCGCGCCCGGCGTCAGAAGTCCTGCCGGATGTCTCGATCCTTCGTCTCCCGAACGAAAAGGGTTCCGATCACGAAGGTGATCAGCGCCACGATGATCGGGTACCAGAGGCCCGCGTAGATATTGCCTCGCGACGCGACGATGGCGGTCGCCAGCAGCGGCAGCATGCCGCCGAACCACCCGTTGCCGATGTGGTACGGCAGCGACATCGACGTGTACCGAATGCGCGTCGGGAAGAGCTCGACGAGGAACGCGGCGATCGGGCCGTAGACCATGGTCACGTAGATGACCAGGATGAACAGGATGAGGATCGTCATCGGCCAATTGATGGCGGCCTTGTCGATCTTTTCGGGGTAGCCGGTGGTCTTCAACGCGGCTTTGTAATCGTCCTCCTTGAAGCCGTGCAGCTCGACGGAGCCGATCTTGGTCACGACCGTCTGGCCAGGAACGACCGGCAGGTCGACGAACGAAAGGCCGTTCTTGGTCAGGAAGTCCTTGGCCTTGTCGCAGTCGGAAAACCGGGTCTTCGGCGTCGGGAAGATGTGCATGCGGCAGTCGGAGGCGGCCACGGTGATCGGCGTGCTCTTGGAGTACTGCTCGAGCGCCGGGTTGACGTTGTGGGTCAGAGCCTTGAACAAGGGGAAGTACGTGAGGGCGGCAATCAGGCAGCCCGCCATGATGATCCACTTGCGGCCGATCTTGTCCGAAAGAGCGCCGAAGACGATGAAGAACGGCGTCCCGATGACCAGGGAGAGGCCGATCAAGATGTACGCCGTCAGGTAATCGACCTTGAGGTAAAGCGTCAAGAAGAACAGGGCGTAAAACTGTCCCGTGTACCACACGACGCCCTGACCGGCCGTGGCGCCGAAGAGCGCGAGCAGGACGATCTTGAGATTCGACCACTTGGCGAAGCTGTCCTTGAGCGGCGCCTTCGAGCCCTTTCCCTGCTCCTTCATCGCCTTGAAGATCGGTGACTCCTGGAGCTTGAGTCGGATGTAGACCGAGAAGGCGAGCAGGAAGATCGAGAAGAGGAAGGGAATCCGCCATCCCCAGTTCTTGAACGTGTCGGCCCCCATCTTCCAGCGGAAGAAACCGATGATCACCAGTGCGAGGAAGAGCCCGAGCGTCGCCGTGGTCTGGATCCAGCTCGTGTCGTAGCCGCGCTTGCGCTGGGGTGCGTGCTCCGCGACGTAGGTCGCGGCGCCGCCGTACTCGCCGCCCAGAGCCAGACCCTGCAGGAGCCGCAGCAGAACGAGCAGGATCGGCGCAACGAACCCGATGGTTGCGTACGTGGGCAGCAGGCCGACCGCCGCCGTCGATGCGCCCATGACGACGATCGTGATCAGGAACGTGTACTTGCGCCCGACCAGGTCGCCGATCCGGCCGAAGACGAGGGCCCCGAACGGGCGCACGAGAAAGCCGGCGGCGTATGTGACGAAGGACGAGAGCAACGCGGCGGTGGCATTTCCAGGCGGGAAGAAAAGGGCCGCGAAGAAGGGCGCCAGGGTCGCATAGAGATAAAAGTCGTACCACTCGAAGACGGTTCCCAGGGACGAAGCGAAAATGACGCGCTTTTCCTGAGTGCCGATACCGACCGGGGGTTCTGGGGTCGCGGTTACCGTCGACATCGCTTTCTGTCCTCCCTTTCCATCGAATCCAGAATCATCGAAGCGCGGAGTCGGCTCTCCGGAGCCGCCTTTTCGGAGGCGCCTGACCGCCTTGGCTCATGGCGCTCTGCATTCCGGCGAGCCGAAATGGGGATGAGTGTTCCGCCTTGGAATCGGTGCGTTGCGTCTTCGGCGCGCCTCGAAGGATCGGGGCCGCGAGGCCGAAGCCCGCTTCGGGATCGAACGAGGTCGGTCGCCCACCGTCCCTCCAGTCTCGAAACCGTCGCCAGTCTTTTGAAAGTGAAACCAGATGTCAAGGCAATTACGCCCGAGGCGCTTCGGAGGGATAACATTGCGCACCGCCGCCGACCCCATCGGGGTCATGCGCCGAAAGGAGCCGTCATGGCTGATCCGACCGACCGGCTTCCTCGGAGCCCTGCTCCACGAACGGCGGGTTTCTCGCCCGAAAGCCCTGGCGAGAGCCGCGGCGGCTCCATGGAAGGCTGGGGCGCCCATGGGTCCGGATGACCGAACGAACGACTCGATGAGGTCAACGACGCATCAGTGGAACCAATCAGACGGAGGCAGAGTCATGGCGGATTCGAAGACCACGTCGACGGTCGCGGAAACCACGGAGGGTCAAATTGCCGTCCACTGGAAGGAAGAGGAGACCTACGAGCCTCCGGCAAAATTCATCGCGCAGGCGAATCTCAAGGATCCTTCGGTCAACGAGCGTTTCGCAGAGAAGAATTTTCCCAAGTGCTTCGAGGAGTATGCGGAGA
>JBASRI010000136.1:0-2799 GCA_049273755.1 Thermoanaerobaculia bacterium | reverse complement strand
GTCGGTCTCGGCTGCATGGGCCTCTCGTGGGCGTACCACGACAAGGCGGTCGAGGAGGCGGAGGGAGTCCGGCTGATCCGGCGGGCGATCGGGCTGGGAGTCGATCATTTCGACACGTCCGACGCCTACGGACCGCGCACCAACGAGGAGTTGGTGGGCCGGGCGATCAAAGGGTTCCGGGAGAAGGTGGTCGTCGCCACGAAGGCCGGGCTGGTGGTCAAGGGCGACTCGGCTTCGTCCGGGTATACGCGCAACGGCCGGCCGGAGTACATCCGCGCGGCGTGCGAGGGGTCCCTCAAATGGCTCGGGATCGACGTGATCGACCTCTACTACCTGCACCGCATCGATCCGGAGACGCCGGTCGAGGAGACCTGGGGGGCGATGGCAGAGCTTGTGGCCAAGGGCAAGGTGCGGTGGCTGGGCATCTCCGAGGCGAAGGTGCCGGAGCTCGACCGCGTCTCCCGGATCCACCCGGTGACGGCCGTGCAGTCGGAGCTGTCGCTCTGGACGCGGGACTACCTGGGAGACGTCGTGCCCTGGTGCAAGGCGAATGGGGCGTCGTTCGTGGCGTTCTCGCCGCTGGGCCGCGGGTTCCTGACAGGCACGATCAAGGCGGACACGCAGTTGTCCGCCGACGACTTCCGCTCGACGCTGCCGCGCTTCTCGGCGGATGCGGTCGCGGCGAACCAGCGCATCGTGGACGCCGTTCGCGCCGTGGCACAGCGGCGCCGCGTCACGCCGGCGCAGACCGCGCTGGCCTGGGTGCTCGCTCAGGGCGAGCACGTCCTGGCGATCCCGGGCACGCGGACGCAGAAGTACCTCGAGCAGAACGTCGCGGCCGCCGACATCGCCCTGACGCCGGAGGAGCTGGCGGAGCTCGACGCGATCCCGGCGCCGGTGGGCGGGCGGTACTAAGGACGCCCCCGGCGATAGACCTCGCTGCGGTGGCCGATTCGGAGCACGAGGTATCCATCGGTGGTTCGAGCGTAGATGACTCGATAGTCGCCGACGCGAAGCCGGAAGAGGCCGGAGAATTCGCCGGAGGGCGCCTCTCCCGCCTGGCCTTCGGCGGTGAGAGCCTTCTCGATCTTCGTCAGAATCCGGAGAGCAACCGGCGGATCGAGGCGGTCGAGGTCCCCGGCGACGGAGGCCTTGTACTCAACGTTTGCGCCTGGCAATTCGCTTCCTCAAATTGGAGGAGGAGACGATGGGATCGTCCTTGTCCCTCAGACGGTCGAGCGCAACCTGGTAATCGGCGTACTCGGCGAGGTAGGACTCGAGCGCTTTCTCGATGAAGTAGGTCTTCGGACGATCGGTCGCCTTCGAGAGCTCTTCGAGAGCCTTTGCCGTGTCGTCGGCGAGTCGAACGGAAACGGAGCTGGACATGCGCTTGCCTCACTTGTATTACAAGAGATGCAAGTATAGCACCGCCGGTTTGTCAGGGCAGGCGATTCCGCTCGCGCTCGAGAAAGCGGCGCTCGAGGTCGTTGGAGACGAGAGCGAGGGCGCGGCGGTAGGCCTCGGCGGCTTCGTCGCGGCGGCCAACGCGGGCCAGGAGCTGGGCGCGGGCGGCGGGAAGCAGGTGGTAACCGGGCAGCTCGCCGCGCCGCTCGAGCTCGTCGAGAAGGCGCAGCCCTTCTGACGGCCCCGAGGCCTCCGCGACGGCGACGGCGTGGTTGAGCTCGACGACGGGCGAGGGATGGCGGGCCAGGAGCTCGCGGTAGAGCGCGACGATCTGAGGCCAGTCGGTGTCTTTTGCGAGCGCGGCCTCGGCATGGACGGCCGCGATCGCCGCCTGCAGCGCGTACGGGCCGGGTCCGCCGTCGCGAAGGGCCGACTCCGTCAACCCGATGCCTTCGCGGATCTCGGCCTGGTCCCAGAGGCCGCGGTCCTGCTCGTCGAGGCGCACGAGCTCGCCGTCCGGCGAGACGCGGGCGTCGCGCCGCGAGTCGTGAAGGAGCATCAGGGCCAGGAGCGCGCGCGCCTCGGCGTTTTCCGGCACGAGCTCGACGACGAGGCGAGCGAGACGGATCGCCTCCGCGCACAACTCGCGCCGCACGAGCTCGCCGCCCGTCGTGGCCGCGTAGCCCTCGTTGAAGATCAGGTACAGGACGGCGAGGACCGAGCCGAGGCGCTCCGGCAGCTTGTCATCGGGCGGAACGCGATACGGGATCCGCGCCTGGCGGATCTTCTGCTTGGCGCGCACGAGGCGCTGCGCCAGCGTCGGCTCGGGAACGAGAAACGCGCGGGCGATCTCCTCGGTCGTCAGGCCGCCCAGAGTGCGCAGGGTCAGGGCGAGCTGCGCCTCGACGGCGAGGGCCGGATGGCAGCACGTGAAGATCAGGCGCAGCCGGTCATCGGCGACGCGGTTGTCGGCCGAGTCCCGGAAGTCTAGCGGCGCGCCGTCCTCCAGCGCGGCCCATCGGGCGAGCTCCTCGCGCTTCTCGCGGAATCGGGAGTCGCGGCGCAGGCGATCGATCGCTTTGTGTCTGGCGGTCGAGACGATCCAGGCGCGCGGGTTTTCCGGCACGCCCGTGCCGGGCCAGCGCTCCAGAGCGGCGGCGAAGGCGTCGTGCATGACCTCCTCCGCGAGGTCGAAGTCGCCGACGAGCCGGATCAGTGTGGCGAGGATGCGGCCCGAGTCTTCGCGGTAGAGGCGCTCGATGGACATGGGTTACCCTTCGCCCTCCATCGCCGTAGGGGCGGCCCTCGCGGCCGCCCCAGGGGCGGGGACAAGCCCCGCCCCTACGCCCCGCGCTGTCACATCTGCATGACGGGCCGGACTTCGACCGCGCCCGT
>JBASRI010000102.1:0-2157 GCA_049273755.1 Thermoanaerobaculia bacterium | reverse complement strand
GCTTCCTTGGCCGCCGCCAGCGCCCGCTCGTACTCGGCGAGCTGCCGCGCCTCCATCTCCCGTACCTCCTCTTCGGTGACGACCCCGTCCCGGATGAGCCGGCGCGCGTAGAGCGTGCGGACGCCCGGGTGGGACTCGATCGCGCGGTACATGACCGGCTGCGTGTAGGTGGGTTCGTCGCCCTCGTTGTGGCCGTGCCTGCGGAAGCCGATCAGGTCGATGACGACGTCCTTGTGGAACTGCTGGCGGTAGTCGAGAGCGATCTCGAGCACGCGATCGGCCGCGTCGGGATCGTCGCCGTTGACGTGAAAGATCGGCACCTGGATGATCTTCGCCACGTCGGTCGAGTAGACGGAGGAGCGCCCCTTCGAGGGCGGAGTCGTGAAGCCGATCTGGTTGTTCACGACGACGTGGATCGTGCCGCCGGTCCGGTAGCCCGGAAGCTGCGAGAGGTTCAGGCACTCGGCCACCATGCCCTGTCCCGCGAACGCGGCGTCGCCGTGGAGGAGCACCGGGAGCGTCCGCGCCCAGCCGACGGGGCCGCGGCCGGAGGAGCGCACCTGCTTGGCGCGCACGACGCCCTCGACCACCGGATCCACGGCCTCCAGGTGCGACGGGTTCGACTCGACCTGCAGGGCGATCTCGCGGCCCGACTCGGTCTTGCGGACCGCCCGCGCGCCCTGGTGGTACTTCACGTCCCCTTCGTCGGCCGGAAAGTCGGGGTGCACGACCCCCTCGAAGCCCGAGAAGATGCGCTCGGTCGCGTTGCCCACCACGTTGGCCAGGATGTTCAACCGGCCGCGGTGGGACATCCCGATCACGATCTCGGAGAGCTCGCGCGCGGCCGACTCTTCGACGAGGCGGTCGAGCAACGGAATCACGGTGTCGGTGCCCTCCACCGAGTAACGCCGCTGGCCCAGGAACTTCGTCCCCAGGAAGCGCTCGAACTCCTCGGCGGCGATGAGCTTGGCGAGGATCTTCTTGCGCAGCTGTGCCGGCAGCGGCGGCGCCGAGGCCGCGGCCGCGACGCGCTCGCGGATCCAATCCTTCTCGGCGGGGCTGGAGATGTGGCGGTACTCGATGCCGACCTTGCCGCAGTAGACGCGGCGCATCACCGCGATGATCTCGCGCAGCGGCATGCGCTCGCCGCCCTTCAAGCCGCCAGTCCAGAACTCGCGGTCCAGGTCCCAGATCGTCAGGCCGTACGTCTCGAGATCCAGCTCCGGGTGGTGCACGATCTCGCGCGTCCGCAAGGGATCGATGTCGGCGATCAGATGGCCGCGCACGCGGTAAGCGTTGATCAGCTCGAGCACGCGCGCCTGCTTGGCGATGTCCTCGCCGTGGGCGTCGGCGGAGAGACTCTTGTCGGCCTCCCACTTGAGCGGGCGGAACGGAATCCCGAGGTCGCCGAAGATCTCCTCGTAGAAGCCGTGCTGGCCCAGCAGGAGCTCCTCGACCCGCGCGAGGAAGGTGCCCGACTCGGCGCCCTGGATGATCCGGTGGTCGTACGTCGACGTGAAGGTCGAGACCTTGGAGATCGCAAGGCGCGAGAGCGTCGCCGGAGCCATGGCGCGAAACTCGGCGGGGTACTCGATGGCGCCGGTCGCGATGATGGCGCCCTGGCCCGGCATCAGCCGCGGCACGGAAGCGGTCGTGCCGAGCGTGCCCGGATTCGTCAAGGAGATCGTCGTGCCCTCGAAGTCCGAGACCTTGAGCTTCCCGGCGCGGGCCCGCGCCACGACGTCGTCGGAGGCCGCGAGAAACTCCGAGAACCGCATCTTCTCGGCGCCCTTCACGTTGGGGACGAGGAGCGTGCGCGTGCCGTCGGGCTTGGGCACGTCCACGGCGATGCCGAACCGGACCTCCTGCCTGCGGACCCGAACGGGCTCGCCGCTCGAGTCGTCGTAGGCGTCGTTCAAAGCGGGCACGGCCTTCAGCGCCTGGATGACGGCCCAGGAGCTCAGGTGCGTGAAGGAGACCTTGGATTGATCGGCCGCGGCCCTCGCCTCGTTGATCAGGCGGCGATTCTCGTCCAGGAGCTTGATCGCGATCTGCCGCTGCGTGGTCGCCGTCGGAACCGTGAGGCTCGCCTCCATGTTCTGGGCGATGCGGGCGGCCGCGCCGCGGATCGGCACGCGCTCGCCTTCGAGCGCGGGG
>JBASRI010000092.1:0-3043 GCA_049273755.1 Thermoanaerobaculia bacterium | reverse complement strand
GCCGCGCGCCCCGAGGGGACGTGGCTCGAGCGGATCGTAGTGCGCGACGGCAGCCGCGTCCACGTCATCCCGGTCGAGAAGCTCGTCGCCGCGGAGGCGCAGGACGACTACGTCGGCTTGCGGAGCGAGGGCCGGACGTACCTGAAGGCCCAGACGCTCGCGGCCCTCGCCGCCGCGCTCGATCCCAAGCGTTTCGTGCGCGTCCACCGTTCCCACCTGATCCGGCTGGAATGTTTGGAGCGGCTCGAGACCTACGCAAAGGGGAGCTACGTCGCTATCCTCTCCGACGGATCGCGCACGCCGGTCAGCCGTGAGGGGCAGGCGCGCCTCAAAGCATTGTTGGGTTAGTCTCTCCGCCGTGCGCGCCTGGCTGACGGGGTTTCTTCTTCTGGCCTCGGCGTGCGGGACGCTTCCACCCAAGCCCGGAGGCTCCTCTTCGGCGCCCGTCGAGGAGCCCGGACGGAAACCCGGGGACCTCCTCCGGTTCCAGAAGATGAAGGGCGCTCCGACCGGGTCGAAGGCCTGGAAGATCCTCTACGTCTCGACCGGCGTCGACGGCCGCTCGGTCGAGGTTTCGGGCGTCGTCGTCGCTCCGGACCTTCCGAACCCGCTCGGGGGCCGGCCCGTGGTCGCGTGGGCCCACGGGACGACGGGCGTCGCCGACGACTGCGCGCCGTCGAACGCGAAGCATTTCTTCGATCGGGTTCCGCACCTGCCGGCTCTGATCGCGCTCGATTACGTGGTCGTGGCGACGGACTACGAGGGCCTGGGCACGCCGGGCGTGCACCCGTATCTCGTCGGGCTCTCGGAGGCGCGGTCCGTCCTCGACTCCATCCGCGCCGCCGGACAGCTCAGACAGGCGGGCGCCGGGAAGCGGTTCGTCGTCTGGGGCCACTCGCAGGGCGGCCATGCCGCGCTGTTCACGGGTCAGCGGGCCCGCGACTACGCCCCCGAGCTCCATCTCGAAGGTGTGGCCGCCATCTCGCCGGCGACGAACCTCGAAGTCCTGCTCGAAGACGACCTGTCGGAGCGCGCGGGCCGGGTCCTCGGGGCCTATGCGCTCTGGTCCTGGTCCCAGATCTACAAGACGCCCCTCGACACCGTCGTCAAGCCCGCCTTCGTGCCCGCGATCGAGAAGGTCGCGCGCGACTGCATCGAGACCGAAGCCGAGGGCTACCACGCCCTCTTCGACTCCCTCCCGCTTCCGGAGGACATGCTCGTGGAAGGGGCCTTTTCCTCGGACCCGTGGAAGCGGCTCCTCGAGGAAAACCGACCGGGCCAGGCGCCGATCCCCGCGCCTCTCTACCTCGCCCAGGGCAGCGAGGACGAGATCGTGCGTCCCTCGGTAACCGCCGACTTCGTGCGGGACCTGTGCCGGTCGGGAGAAGTCGTGCGCTACGACGTGCTTCCGGGAGTGAACCACCTGAAGGCCGGGCGTGTCAGCGCGACGGCTGTGGTGCAGTGGATCCGCGACCGCTTCAACGGAGACAAGGCGCCCAACACCTGCCCTCCGCGCTATCCGTAAGACTAGCGTCTATCCGCCTATCCGCCGGGCGCAGGCGGAGGCGAGGTCGGCGGGGTCGTGGGCACCGGCGCGGGCTTCTGGAAGACGGCGGGGTCCACGCCCGCGTTGATCTTGCACTCTTCGAGGGTCAGCGTCTGGTCGCGCTCTCCGTTGGTCGTGACCTCGAGCCGGTGCGCGATCGGGAAGCCGTTCACCGTCCTGTAGTCGAGGTAGTCCGAGCTCATCTCCAACGGCTTGCCCTCCGGACTCGTCGCCATGTGCACGGTGCGGAGGATCCGTCCGGTCTTGGGGTCCACGAACCAACGCACCGCCGTATCGCCGTAGCGGACGTCGAGGATTCTCACCGGGACGTTCTGGACCTGCGCGGAGCCGGCCGCGACCACGGAAAGCTTCGGATCGTCGACCTTCTGCGCCAGAAAAAGCGGCACGCGCTGAAGCTGGCGCAGCAGCTCCGCCTTCATCGATTCCGGCAGGTCCTGCGAGCCGGCCGGTCCGACCAGGAAGGCGCCGGCGGGCGTGGCCACCATCGAGAAGCGTCCGAAGGGCGAATCCACCTGCTGGGAGAGCCGGTCGGGGAACACCAGCGCGGTCTGGACCTCCATCGCGGCGTCGCCCTCAGGAGTCTTGGCCTTCAGCTCGCCCCGCGTCTGCACGTCGCGCACCGTGTCGACCTTCTGCTTTCCGCCGAAGCCTGCCACGACCTTCGCGAACAGCGCCTTGCCCTCCTTTGCGTCCGCCGCCGACGGTGTTGGGGCCGAGGTTGGCGCGGGCTTCGGGGTCTGCGCCTCCGCGGCGCGCGCGAGCGCCGCGATCGCGAGGGCGGCCAGGATGCGGGGGAGAGCCTTCATCGTTCCTCCGGGGCGCGATCCTATCTCGAAGTAGCATGCCGGCCGTGCCGACCTCGACGGACTCGCTTCTGGCGCGGCTGGAGAAGGCGCGGCACCTGCGCCCCGGAGCGCGGGAGACGGAGCGGCTGCTCGCCGCGGCCCGGCGCGTCGCGGTCCCCGATGTCGAGCGTCTGATTCGCCTGCACGAGGCCGTCCTCTTCCTGCGGGCCTATCCTCATTCGCCGCGCGTCCTTCGGCTCGCCGACGAGATCCTGCGCGGCTTCGCCGCGCGCGTCGCGCGGCTGGCGAACGCAGGAGCGGACCTCTCGGCCTTCGACGCGCCGGAGGTCGCCGGAGTCGCCGGCACGACGATCGGAACGGACTTCTCCTTCGACGTCACGCGATTCCTGGCGCGGCGCTTCGCGCGCCGCGTGCGCATCGATTGGGATGCGGCGGACCTCTCGGACCGCATGCGGGCGACGTGGCCGCAGTTTCTGCCGTTGCTCGAGGAGGAGGCGCTGGCCGACGCCAACGTGCCGTACCTCGACTGGCTGGCGGCGGCGGCGGGGCGGCGTCGGAAGGACCCGGCCTGGCTGCTCGACCGCTACGCGTCGCTGCCGGGCTCCGAAGCCGACCGGGCCGAGCACTTCGACGCGCTCGGCCTTCCGATCGCGTGGGACCTCGGCGACTC
>JBASRI010000079.1:0-9295 GCA_049273755.1 Thermoanaerobaculia bacterium | reverse complement strand
GAAGTGGCCCGCCTTCGAGGAGTGCCCATCTGATGCAGTTGCACGAAGTTCATATTGGCGTCTTCAAGCGGAAGAAGCGCAAGCGCATCGGCCGTGGCACCGGCTCGGGCCACGGCAAGACGGCCGGCCGCGGCAGCAAGGGCCAGAAGTCGCGGACCGGGTACCGGCACCAGCGCGGCTTCGAGGGCGGCCAGATGCCGCTCCACCGCCGGCTGCCCAAGCGCGGTTTCACGAACATCTTCCGCATCGAGTACGACATCGTGAACCTGGCCGATCTGGCCGGGTTCGAGGCCGGCGCGGCCGTCAACCCCGAAGCGCTCGTCGCCGCGCGGCTGACCCGCAAGAACCGCCTGATCAAGATCCTCGGCGACGGGCAGATCCAGAAGGCTCTGACCGTCTCCGCCCACAAGTTCTCGGCGTCCGCGAAGGCCCGGATCGAAGCGGCCGGCGGGAGCTGCGAGGTGCTGTCCCGTTGAGCGCCCTCCAGAGCTTCGCGAACATCTTCAGCGTGCCGGATCTGCGCAAGCGGATCCTGTTCACGTTCCTGCTGCTGGCCGTCTACCGGCTGGGAGCCCACATCCCGACGCCGGGCGTGGACCCCGCGGCCATCAACGCCTACTTCAAGGCCTCGGCCGGCTCGATCTTCGGTTTCCTGGACATCTTCTCGGGAGGGGCCCTCCGGCGCCTCTCGGTCTTTGCGCTCGGGATCATGCCGTACATCTCGAGCTCGATCATCCTGCAGCTGCTGACGGTGGTCTGGCCCTATCTCGAGAAGCTCTCCAAGGAAGGGGAGATGGGCCGCAAGAAGATCACCCAGTACACGCGTTACGGGACGGTCCTGCTCTCCTTCATCCAGGCCACCGGCATCGCGCTCTGGCTCGAGAAGCAAGTCGCGCCGGGAGGCGCGCCGCTGGTTCCCCACCCCGGTTGGGGATTCCGGCTGATGACCGTGCTGACGCTGACGACCGGGACGATCTTCATCATGTGGCTGGGCGAGCAGATCACGGAGCGCGGGATCGGCAACGGCATTTCGCTGATCATCTTCGCGGGCATCGTGGCCAACCTTCCGAGGGCGATCTTCGGCCTCTTCGAGCAGATCCGGAACGGGAACATCTCGATCCTGACGCTCATCGCGGTGCTCGCCTTCATGGTCGCGATCGTGGCCCTCGTCGTCTTCGTCGAGCGGGCGCAGCGCCGTATCCCGGTCCAATACGCCAAGCGCGTGGTGGGGCGGCGGGTCTACGGCGGGCAGAACACCTACCTGCCGCTGCGCGTCAACACCGGCGGCGTCATCCCCATCATCTTCGCGATCTCGATCCTGTCGCTGCCGAGCTACCTGGCGCAGATCTCGGGCGCCGACTGGATGAAGCGGGTCGCCGAGTCGCTGTCGATGGGGCACCCCCTCTACCTGCTGTTGTACGCGGCGGGCATCCTCTTCTTCTGCTACTTCTATACGTCCATCGTCTTCAACCCGACGGACACCGCCGACAACATGCGCAAGTACGGCGGCTTCATCCCCGGCATCCGCCCCGGCAAGAAGACAGCCGACTACATCGACACCGTGCTGTCTCGCATCACGATCGTGGGCGCCGCGTACCTGACCTTCGTGGCGCTTCTGCCCGACATCCTCAACAACGGCTTGAAGGTCCAGGGGATCCCGGGGATCGGGCCGTGGCTCGACTCGGTGATGCCGCGGTTCCTGACCCAGGGCTTCGGCTTCAACTTCTACTTCGGGGGCACCTCGTTGCTCATCGTCGTGGGCGTGGCCATGGACACGGTCCAGCAGATCGAGTCCAAGCTCGTCGAGCACCACTACACGGGCTTCCTGAAGAAGAGCCGCATCCGGGGTCGGAGGAGCTAGCCAGCCGATGCAGATCGTCTTCCTCGGGCCTCCGGGCAGCGGCAAAGGCACCCAGGCGAAGCTCCTCGCAGAGCGCCTGGGCGTGCCGGCCATCTCCACGGGCGAGATCCTGCGGACCGCCGTGCGGGAGAAGACCGCGCTGGGCCAGCGGGCCCAGTCCGCCATGGAGAAGGGCGAGCTCGTCTCCGACGATCTCATCGTGGACCTGATCCGCGAGCGCACGGGCCGGCCCGACGCGCGGACGGGGTTCATCCTGGACGGATTCCCGCGCACCATCGCGCAGGCCCAGGCCCTCGAAGCCTTGCTGGGGGAGAAGGGCGACGCGCTCTCGGCCGTCGTCAATTTTCGGGTCCCGGAGGCGGAGCTGATCCAGCGCATGCTCGGCCGGGCCCGCGAAGAGGGGCGCACCGACGACCGCCCGGAGACGATTCGGGAGCGGCTGCGCGTGTACCGGGAGAAGACCGAGCCGCTCGTGGCCTTCTATCGCAAGCGCGACCTCGTCGCCGACGTGGACGGCGTCGGGACCGTGGATCAGGTCGGCGGGCGGCTGGACTCCGCGCTGATGTCGGTCCGGAAGGCGGGGGCCTCGTCGTGATTACGATTCGAAGCCAGGAAGAGCTCTTGAAGCTCGAAGAGGCCTCCCGCGTCGTCCTCGAGACGCTCGACGCGGTCCAGAAGGCGGTTGCGCCCGGCGTGACGACCGAGGAGCTGGACCGGATCGCCGAGGCGGAGATCCGCCGGCGGGGCGCGCGTCCGGCCTTCGTGGGCTACCGCGGCTATCCCAAGACCCTCTGCACGTCGATCAACGACGAGGTCGTGCACGGCATCCCGGGCAAGCGCAAGCTCCAGGAGGGCGACGTCGTGGGCATCGACTGCGGCGCCGTGGTCGGCGGCTACTACGGCGATGCCGCCCGCACGGTCGCGGTCGGCGCGATCCCCGCCGAGACGGCGAAGCTGCTGGAAGCCACGAAGGAAGCCCTGGCCGCGGGCATCGCCGCGGCGCGGCCGGGCGGGCGCGTCTCCGACATCGGGGCGGCCGTGGAATCTGTAGCCCTGGCGCACGGTTATGGTGTCGTTCGGGACTTCGTGGGGCATGGAGTGGGCACCGCCCTCCACGAGGAGCCCCAGATCCCCAACTACGGGCCGGCGGGCCGGGGGGGCTTGCTGAAGGCGGGAATGGTCCTGGCGATCGAGCCCATGTTCAACCTGGGCCGTGCGGAGGTCTCGGTGGATCCGGACGGCTGGACCGTGCGGACCCGGGACCGCTCGACCTCGGCGCACTTCGAGTTCACGGTCGCGCTCGAGGCCGAAGGCGCCGTGATCCTGGGGATGGGTGTGGTGGCTGCTCTTCGGCCGGCGGAAGTCGGGACGTAGCGTGGCCAAGGACGAGGCGATCGAGGTCATGGCAACGGTCGTGGAGCCGCTGCCCAACGCGATGTTCAAGGTGGAGCTGGAGAACAAGCATCAGGTGCTCGCGCACATCTCCGGGAAGATGCGCAAGAACTTCATCCGCATCCTCCCGGGCGACAAGGTCCTCGTGGAGTTGTCGCCGTACGACCTGACGCGGGGCCGGATCATCTACAGGTACAAATAGGGAGCCATCGTGAAAGTTCGAGCATCGGTCAAGAAGATTTGCGCCAAGTGCAAGATCGTGCACCGCAAGGGAGTCGTGCGGGTCATCTGCACCACACCCAAGCACAAGCAGAGGCAGGGGTAGGACATGGCACGCATCGCGGGAGTGGATCTGCCGCTGAACAAGCGGGTCGAGATCGGGCTGACCTACATCTACGGGGTCGGGCGCCCGAAGGCGAACTTCATCCTCGAGAAGGCCGACGTCCGGCCCGACACGCGGGTCAAGGACCTCTCCGAAGAGGAAGTCGTCCGGATCCGCAAGGTCATCACCGACGACGTCAAGGTCGAGGGCGACCTGCGCAAGGACATCTCGATGGACATCAAGCGGCTGATGGACATCGGCTGCTACCGGGGGATGCGGCACCGCCGGAACCTGCCGGTGCGCGGACAGCGCACGCACACGAACGCCCGGACCCGCAAGGGGCCGCGCAAGCAGACGATCGCAGGCAAGAAGAAAGCGACGAAGAAGTAAGAGGAAGACATGGCTGAAGCAACACCCGTCCCCGCAACCCCCGAGAAGGGCGCCGGCAAGGGCCTCAAGGGCAAGCGCGTCCGCGCGGGAAAGAAGGAAAAGAAGAACATCCCGCACGGGATGGCGACGGTCAACGCGTCCTTCAATAACACGATCGTCTCGATCGCGGACGCCGAGGGCAACATCCTCGCCTGGTCGTCGGCGGGCAGGATCGGGTTCAAGGGCTCGCGCAAGGGCACGCCGTTCGCCGCCCAACTGGCGGCGGCCAATTGCGCCGAGCACGCCAAAGAGCACGGCGTGCGCTCCGTGGACGTCCGCGTCACGGGACCCGGAGCGGGCCGGGAGTCGGCCATCCGGGCGCTCCAGGCCAACGGGATCGACATCAAGTCCATCAAGGACACGACGCCGATCCCCCACAACGGCTGCCGCCCGCGCAAGCGGCGGAGAGTCTAGGGAATTCGACTTTGTTTTGAACGCTGACGGCAGAGGCCGTCGGCTCGTCCGTAAACCGACTCGTCGATCCGGGCCGGGAGGAAGGACGTAAACCACGAGACGGATCGAGGAGGCGAGACGTTTGGCGCGTTACACCGAGTCGGTTTGCCGGCTGTGCCGGCGAGAAGGAATGAAGCTGTTCCTGAAAGGGGACCGCTGTTTCAAGGACAAGTGCGCCATCGAGCGGCGCAACTATCCCCCGGGCCAGCACGGCCGCAGGCGGTCGAAGCTGCTGGGCTACGGCATCCAGCTCCGCGAGAAGCAGAAGGTCAAGCGGATCTATGGCCTGCTGGAGAGCCAGTTCCGCCTCGCCTTCGCGAGGGCGGAGCGCCGCAAGGGCATCACGGGAGCGAACCTGCTCGAGGAGCTCGAGCGCCGGCTCGACAACGTGGTCTACGCGCTCGGCTTCGCGGCCTCGCGCGCGCAGGCCCGTCAGCTCGTGCTCCACGGCCACGTGACGGTCAACGGGAGAAAGGTCTCGATCCCGTCCTACCGCGTCGCCAAGGGCCAGGTCGTCGCCATCAAGGAAAGGAGCCGCGCCAACGAGCAGATCAAGGCCTCCGTCGAGACGGCCCGCGCGCGCGGCGTCCCGGCGTGGCTGGACCTGACCCCGGAGTCCTTCTCCGGAAAGGTCGTGGAGCTGCCGAAGCGCGAAGACATCAAGCTGCCGATTCAGGAGCAGCTGATCGTCGAGCTGTACTCGAAGTAACCCCTCAGAGGAGATCCAGTCATGACGCTTTGGAAAGGTTTTCAGAAGCCCAAGCGGCTCGAGATCGACACCGAGACGCTGACGTCCACGTACGGAAAGTTCTACGCCCAGCCCTTCGAGCGCGGCTTCGGCACGACGATCGGCAACGCACTGCGCCGGGTGCTGCTGTCCTCGATCGAGGGGGCCGCGATCACGGCAGTCAAGATCGAGGGCGTGCTCCACGAGTTCTCGTCCCTGCCGGGGGTTGTCGAGGATGTGACCGACATCATCCTGAACCTGAAGCAGATCCCCATCAAGATGCACACCAACGAGGAGAAGATCCTGACGCTCGACGTCGAGCGCAAAGGCAAGGTCACGGCCGCCGACCTCCAGGGCGACTCGGCGATCGAGATCCTGGAGCCCGACGCGCCGATCGCGACCCTGTCGGAGAACGGGCGCTTGCGCATGGAGATGCGGGTCTCGACCGGCCGCGGATATGTATCGGCCGACAAGAACTTCGACGACGACATGGGCATCGGATACATCCCGATCGACTCCGTGCACTCGCCGGTGCGCCGGGTCAACTACCACGTCGAGGCGGCCCGCATCGGTCAGGCGACCGACTACGACCGCCTGGTGCTCGAGGTCTGGACCAACGGCACGATCTCGCCCACGGATGCCGTTGGCCTGGCGGCGACGCTCCTGCGCGACCACCTCACGATCTTCGTCAACGCCGAGCACGAGACGGCCCTCGAAGGCGCGGGCGAAGGCGAGCTGCCGGAGAACCTGGCGGAGTACCTCAACAAGTCCGTCGACGAGCTCGAGCTGTCCGTTCGCAGCGCCAACTGCTTGAAGAACGCGGGCATCCGGACGATCCGCGACCTCGTGCAGCGGACCGAGAAGGACATGCTCGAGACCAAGAACTTCGGCCGCAAGAGCTTGAACGAGATCAAGGACATCCTCCGGCCGATGGGGCTGTCCCTCGGGATGGAGCTCGAGCCGGTCGAAGCCAAGAGCGAGTAAGTCATGCAACACAACCGCGCGGGGCGCAAGCTCCGCCGCACGACGTCCCACCGGTTGGCGATGTTCTCCAACCAGCTGGCGTCGCTGATGACGCACGAGCGGATCGAGACGACGCTGACGAAGGCCAAGGAGCTGCGGCCGCTGGCCGAGAAGCTCATCACGGCCGCCAAGGCCGACGGGGTCGAGGCGCGGCGCCGGGTCTTTCGCTGGATTCCGGACCGCACCACCGTCAAGCGCGTCTTCGAGACGATCGCGCCGCGCTTCGTGGACCGGCCCGGCGGCTACACCCGGATCCTGCGCCTGGGCGCGCGCAAGGGCGACGCCGCGGAGGCCGCGATCCTGGAGTTCGTGGACTACAAGTTCGAGCCCCGGGAGAAGGGGCCCAAGAAGGAGTCGCTGGCCGACCGGGCGCGCCGGGCCTCCGGAGGGCGCGTCGAGACGGTGCGCAAGGCCAGGACCGAGGGCGAGGGCGGCGAAGACGCGCGGGAGGCCCAGCGGCCTTCACGCAAGGCCGCCGCTCCGAAGGCCGAGAAGGTCAAGCCCGCCGCCAAGCCCGCTCCCAAGAAGGGTCCGTCGCGGACGGGCCCGTCGAAGCGCGGCGCCTGACGCGCGATCGATGCCGGAGTCATTTCAGGGCGCCGCCGCAGAGCGGCGCCCTTCGTTTGTCGCGGCGCGGATGCCCATCGAGCGCGCCCGCGCCCGCCGATTGGCCCTGGTCTGGGGCCTTTTCCTCCTCGCGCTGACCTCCTGGCCGTCCCCTCCCAGAGTTCCGGTCGTCTCGCTGATCCCGAGCGTGGACAAGCTCGCCCACGGTGTGCTGTACGGCATCGAGGGCTTCCTGCTCTACTTCGCCGTGGCCTGGCCGGACGTGCGCTTCTCATGGTTGCGCGTGGCGACGATCGCGGCGGCGCTCGCCGTCTGGGGGACCCTGGACGAAGTGCACCAGGCCTTCATCCCGGGGCGCTCGATGGAAGGCGCGGACGTGCTCATGGACATCGCCGCCGGGTTCGTCGGAGCGGCGATGGCGTCTCTGTGGAGCTCCCGGTTTATTCCTCGGTCACCTTGACATACCTGCCGACCGGGGGAGCGTTCACGATCTGCACCTTCCCCGACGGCCAGTACACGGTCAACGCCTTCACGGACGTCTCCGGCCCGAGCCCGAAGAGGACGCGCGGGTCCGAGGAGGAGAGGTAGCTGTTGCCGGCGTGCACGAAGCGCGTGAGCTTGCGCCCGGAGGCGGTCTCGGCCACCAGACGCGCGCCGATGCCGCGTCGGTTGGACTTCGTTCCGGCCAGCTCCACGCCGAGCCAGTTGACCTTCGGGCCGTCGTTCCTCAGGAGCTGGAGCGCCATTCCGGAGCTCGAGACCGCGATGTCCGGGTCGCCGTCGTTGTCGTAGTCGGCCACGGCCGAGCCGCGGCCCACGAACTCCCGGTCGAACGCGGGGCCGCACGCGCGCTCGCGGAAATGGCCCGTGCCGTCGTTCCACATCAGGAACGCGCGCTGCGCGTAGGTCGTCCCCTGGCGCCTCGGGTTGTCGAAGATGTGGCCGTTGGCGATGAAGGCGTCGAGGTCGCCGTCGCTGTCCAGGTCGAGGAGGTTCAGGCCGAAGCCGACGTGCGTCAGCGTCGTTCCCGCGAACCCCGAAGAAACCGACAGGTCCTCGAAGATGCCCGATCCGAGATTGCGGTAGTACTCGTTGGTTTCGCCCTCGTAGTTGGCGACGACGAGGTCGGGCAGCCCGTCGCCGTCGAGGTCCCCGGCGTCGGTCCCCATCCCGCCCTGGGGATTGCCCTCGAGGCCGAAGGCCGTGCCGGACGCGACCGAGATGTCCTCGAAGCGTCCTCCCCCGAGGTTGTGGAACAGGAAGTTCATGACCTCGTCGTTGGCCACGTAGAGGTCGGGCTTGCCGTCGAGGTCCACGTCGACAAAGACGACGCCCAGACCCTTGCCGACCGCGTGGGAGAGGCCCGCCTGGCGGGTGATGTCGGTGAACGTGCCGTCGCCGTTGTTGCGATAGAGGACGCCCACCGAGCCCGGATACATGATGGGCGGGCAGTACATCCGCGCGCCGGTGACGGGGTCGCCGCAGAACATGTCCTTATCCCTGGAGTCGTCGACGTAGCCGGCGACGTAGAGGTCGAGATCGCCGTCACCGTCGATGTCGGCCCAGGCGGCGGAGGTGGCCCATCGAGGGCCCCGGAGGCCAGCCTTCTCGGTGACGTCGCGGAAGGTGCCGTTGCCCTCGTTGTGGTACAGCGTAACGCCGCCGTAGTTGGTGACCAGCAGATCCACCCAGCCGTCGTTGTCGTAATCGGCGGCGATCGCACCCATGCCGTAGCGCGTATCGGAAAGCCCGGCTTTCGCCGTGACGTCCGTGAACCGGCCGTGCTCGTTGTGGAAGAGCCGGTCCTGAGCCTTCGGGCTACCCGTCGGGGGGAAGGGGCCCGACTGGACGACGTAGAGGTCGAGCCATCCGTCGTTGTCGTAGTCGAGCCAGGCCAGGCCCGCGCCGACGGTCTCGGGCAGGCGCCGCTCGGGAGTGGCGCCCCGCTCGTGGGCGAAGGTCAGCCCGGACTCCGCCGCGACGTCGGTGAGCGTGATCGGGCAGCCGCCAGGCTCCGCCGCCGCAAGGACGAGGGCCAGAAGGATCACTGCGTCTCCTCCGCTCGCAGGCGCTCGGCGGCCAGCAGGCGCTCGACGCGGCGGTCTTCCGGGGCGAGGGTTCGGGCCCTCTCGAGCGTCCGAACCGCTTCGGCGTGACGATTCAAGCGCGATAAGGCTTCGGCCCGGCCCAGCAGCGTGTCCGGGCTTTCGGGAAGGGACGTGAAACGGGCGAGCGCGGCCTCGGCCTTTCCCTTGTGGAGATCGGCCCACCCGAGGGCGCTCTCGGCCGCTCGCGCGTCGGCCTCGGACACCTTCTTCAATCCCCGTTCGTAGAGCGAGCGGTGGATCGACAGCTCGGCGTCTCCTTCGTTCTTGCGGCCCTGGCGCAGGAGCAGCCGCCCGAGTGCGTAGTGGCCGCGCGGCAGGTTGGGGGAACGCTGGACGGCCCGGCGGTAAGCCGCTTCCGCCTCCGGAAACCGCCCCAGGCTCTCGAGCGCGCGGCCGTAGTCGAGCTGTATGTC
>JBASRI010000137.1:0-3004 GCA_049273755.1 Thermoanaerobaculia bacterium | reverse complement strand
CCCGTAGCGCACGCCCCGCGCCCGCACGGCCGAGCGCGCCGCCGACAGGTCGTCGAGAAGCCCTTCGCGCTCCAGAGCGGAGAGGGCGTCGGCGACCGCCTGCGCCCCGAAACCCCGTTCCTTGAGGGACCGCGACAGCTCGGACCGGCCGCGCGGCCGGATCGTCAGCAGGCGCAGAGCCCGCTCCCGCACCGCCGCCGCGGAATCAGGATCAGGCGGAGGAGCGCTGCGCCGGCCCGTCGAGTCTACCCGCGCGGGGGAAGCTGGTTGGAGAAGTCGAAGGGCGACTCCTCCTGAAGCGGGTTGAAATCCGACGGCACTTCGAGCGCCGCGTCCATCTCCTCGCGCGCCATGTCCGCGGTCGACTGAATGCCCTGGATCTTGAGCTTGAACTCGTTGGGGTTGGTCGCCCGCTTGAGGGCCTCCTCGAGCGTGATCAGACCCGACTTGTACAGGCTGTAGAGCGACTGGTCGAAGGTCTGCATCCCGTACTGCGAGGTGCCCTGCTGGATTGCGTCCTTGATGTACTTGGTCTTCTCCTTGTTCTCGATGCACTCCCGCACGTAGTTCGTGCGGATGAGAATCTCCGCGGCCGGCACGCGCCCGAGGCCGTCGGCACGGGGCATCAGGCGCAGCGAGATCGCCGCTTTCAGCACGGCGCCCAGCTGCAGCCGGATCTGCTTCTGCTGGTGGGGCGGGAAGACCGCAATGATGCGGTTGATCGTCTCGGTCGCGTCCAGGGTGTGGAGCGTCGAGAAGACGAGGTGGCCCGTCTCGGCCGCCGTCAGGGCCGTCTCGATCGTCTCATAGTCGCGCATTTCGCCCACGAGGATCACGTCCGGGTCCTGGCGCAGGGCGCTCCGCAGGGCCAGCGAGAAGCCCTTGGTGTCCACGTCGACTTCGCGCTGGTTGACGATCGACTTCTTGTCGCGATGGAGGAACTCGATCGGATCCTCGATCGTCATGACGTGCTCGTTGCGCGTCGAGTTGATGTGGTCGATCATGGCCGCCAGAGTCGTCGACTTGCCCGAGCCCGTGGTCCCCGTGCAGAGCACGAGGCCGCGCTGCTCCTGGCAGATTTTCTCGAGCACCGGCGGCAGCAACAGGTCGCGGATCGACAGGATCTTGGCCGGAATGACGCGGAGAACCAGGCCCACGGTCCCCCGCTGCTGGAAGATGTTGCACCGGAAGCGGCCGAGGTTGGGCACGTTGTACGCGATGTCGATCTCGAAGTTGTTCTTGAACTTCTCTTTCTGACGGGCCGACATGATCGAGAAGGCCATCGCGATCGTGTCTTCCTGCATGAGCCGGCGCATGTCGGCCAGCGGAACGAGCGTTCCGTCCACGCGGATGACGGGAAAGGCGCCCACTTTCAGGTGCAGGTCGGACGCCTTCCGCTCGACCGCAATCTTCAGCAGATCGTTGATATGCATGGTTTTGTTTTCCTCGGTTGCGCATAGATTACGCTCGTTGTCGGTCGATTGGAAGGGCGAGGGACGCAGGTGCGGCCCTTGCGGCCGAGCGAGGGGCGGAAAAACCCCCGCCCCTACATCGACTTAGACGGTTACCGTACGCCCGCCTCGACGGGCAGCGGCGTGAGCCACCCGTACCGGTCCTCGACGTCGCCTTGAATCAGGGCGAAAAAGTCTTTCTGCAGCCGCTCGGTCACGGGGCCGCGGCGGCCCGCGCCGACGACGATGCGGTCGACCGATCGGATGGGAGTGATCTCGGCGGCGGTGCCCGTGAAGAAGATCTCATCGGCAACGTAGAGCATTTCACGGGCGATCTGCTGCTCCACCACCGTGAAGCCGGCGTCCTTGGCCAGACGCATGATCGAGTCGCGCGTGATGCCGGGGAGGATCGTCCCGGCCAGCGGCGGCGTCAGGATCCGGCCGCCGTAGACGATGAAGATGTTCTCGCCGCTTCCCTCGGAGACCCGCCCGGCGTTGTCGAGCGCGATGCCCTCGGTGTATCCGTTGGTGATCGCCTCCATCTTGATCAGGGCCGAATTGAGGTAGTTGCCCGTGGCCTTGGCCATCGCCGGGAACGTGTTCGGCGCCATGCGGTTCCAGGAGGAGACGCAGACGTCCACGCCCTTCTCCAACGCCTCGTCGCCCAGGTACTTGCCCCAGCGCCAGACCGCGATCATCACGTCCACGGGGCTGTTGAACGGATTCACGCCGAGCGCGCCCAGTCCCCGATAGACGACCGGCCGGATGTAGCACGCGTCGAACCCGTTGGCGCGGATCGTGTCGAAGATCGCGTCCCGGAACTCCTTGGCCGTGTAGGGCACCTCCATCCGGTACACCTTGCACGAGTGAAAGAGGCGCTGGATGTGCTCGTCGATGCGAAAGGCCGCCGGGCCCTGCTTCGTCTTGTAAACGCGGGCCCCCTCGAACATCGCCGACCCATAGTGAAAAACGTGCGAGAACGCGTGGATCTTCGCGTCGGCGAAATCCACGAGCCGCCCGTTCATCCAGACTTTCGTGACGTCCTCGTAGGACATGCGCCCTCCGCTTCGAGATGTTGTCGGACGGTCGAGTATTCCCCGCTTCGGACGGGAGTGTCAATGCGGAATCCGGCGTGCGAGAGCTGCCCGCGCCAGAACCAGGGCGGCGACCGCTGCGGTCTCGGCTCGGAGCTTGCCTGCCGGAAGCGACGCCGCGCGCCATCCGGCGGCGAGCGCCGCGCCGCGTTCTTCCTCCGTCCAGCCGCCCTCGGGCCCGACGAGCAAACTTGCCGCGCCCGGCGCGAGCGCGTCCGGAAAGGCGCCGCCCCCCGGATCGAGCAGCAGTCGATGACGCGCCGTCTCGGTTTTCAGCGCGTCGGCGAAAGCGAGGGGCCCTTCGATCGCCGGCCAACGCACCGCTTCCGTCTGCTTGGCCGCCTCGCGCACGATCCGCTCGAGGTGCGCGCGGGCGGCTTCCTGAGCCCGGAAGCGCTGCGTGCGCTCGCTCCGGATCAGCGCGATCGCCGAGGCTCCGAGCTCCGTCGCCTTCTCGGC
>JBASRI010000059.1:0-2274 GCA_049273755.1 Thermoanaerobaculia bacterium | reverse complement strand
GCTTCGACGTGCGCGGCGCTGCGCGAGCGACCTTCCTCGTGGCCGCGATCGCCGTCTGGGCCACCGCGCACGGACACGGCCCCTTCGCGAGCCCGGTGATCGAGGAAGGCCTCATCCGACTGCAGGCCTTCATGGCCCTGACGGCGGTGACCTTTCTCGTCCTGGGCGCCATGACGCTCGAACGTGGCCGGGAGGAGCAGGCGCGACGGCGGGCGGAGGCGACCACCGAGGAGAGCGAGACGCGCTACCGCACGCTCGCGGACGCGGTCGAGCAGCTCATGTGGATCGCCGACGCGGACGGGCGCGTGACGTTCTTGAACCGCCAGTGGGAGGCCATCATCGGTCCGCTGGAGCGCGCGCAGGGAATGAGCTGGACCGACGCAATCCACCCGGACGACCGGGAGGACGTGCTCGAGAGGCGAACCGCGGCGATCGCGGCCGCCCAGCCCTACCGCGTCGAGTGCCGGATTCGGACGCGCACCGGCGAGTACCGGTGGATCCTCGCGCGCGTCGTGCCCGTCCGGGACGCGCAGGGCCGGATCACGTCCTGGTTCGGCGCCGCCGCGGACGTGCACACGTTGAAGACCGCGCAGGAAGAGCTCCGGCGCGCGAAGGAAGCCGCTGAAGAGGCCGGCCGCGCCAAGGATCGGTTCCTCGCCACGCTATCCCACGAGCTGCGCACGCCGCTCACGCCCGTCCTGGCTTACAGCTCGATCCTCGAGCGCGACCCGTCGCTCGACCGCGAGGCGCGCCGCCGCCTCGAGGTCATACGCCGCAACGCCGAGCTCGAGACCCGTCTGATCGACGACCTCCTCGACTTGACGCGCGTGGCGAGCGGGAAGCTCGAGATCCACACGGAGACCGTGGGGATCTTCGAGGCGCTCGACCACGCCATGGAGATTTGCCGCGAGGACGCCGAGGAGGGCGGCGTCTCCCTCGGGCGCGTCGCGTCGCAGGAGGAGGTCTTCGTGCGCGGGGACCCTGCGCGGCTGCGCCAGATCTTCTGGAATGTCCTGAAGAACGCGATCAAGTTCACCCCCCGGGGCGGAAGGGTCGTGCTCCGGACCGATGCCGCGCGGAAGGGCCGCGTGACCGTCGAGATCTCGGATACGGGATCCGGGATCGACCCGTCGCAGATGGCCCGCATCTTCCAGCCTTTCGAGCAGGACCCGCACGGAAAGGGCGGGCTCGGCCTGGGACTCTCGATCTCCCGGGCGCTCGTCGAAGCGCATGGGGGAACGCTGACCGCCGAGAGCGCCGGCCCGGGAGAGGGCTCGACGTTCCGGATCGACCTTCCATCGGTCGCCCGCGGCCGTCAGGCCGCATCCCGCGCATCCCGTCCGGACCTCCCGGCCGGGGGCGCCGCGCCGCGCCGCGTCCTCCTCGTCGAGGACCACGCCGACTCGGCGGCCGCGCTCAAGGAGCTTCTCGGGGTCCTCTTCTGCGAGGTCGTCACGGCCGGCAGCGTCGGGGAGGCGATCGCCGCGGCCGAACAGCGGCCGTTCGACCTCGTCCTTTCGGACCTCGGCCTTCCCGACGGCGACGGTCACGACCTGATGCGGAACTTGAAGGCCAAACACGGCCTCGCGGGCATCGCGATCACGGGCTACGGGATGGAGGACGACGTGCGGCGCGGCCGAGAGGCCGGCTTCGTCGGGCACCTCGTCAAGCCCGTGACCTTCCAGCGCCTGGCCGACGCCGTCAACGAGTTCTTCCGGGAGCGCGACACGATCCCTTCCCGGGGGTAACCTCTTTTCCTTCGAACCGTATCTGACACAGGGGGAGAGCTCCGTGTCGCAACTTCTTCAGGACCTGCGCTTCGCCGTCCGCACGCTTGGAAAGACGCCGGGGTTCACGGCGGTGGCCCTCGCGACCCTGGCGCTCGGGATCGGCGCGAACACGGCGATCTTTTCGGTGGTCAACGCCGTGCTGCTGGCGCCACTCGCGCATCCCGAACCCGAGCGGCTGGTCCGTGTCTACCAGACACTTCCGAAGCAGCACGTCACGACGGCGGGGACGTCCTACCTCAACTACGCGGACTGGGCGAGCCAGGTCCGCTCCTTCGAGGACCTGGGCGGGATGCGGCTGCACGACTACACGCTGACGGGTCACGGCGAGCCGGCGCTCGTCGTGGGCGGGACGGCGACGTCGCAGGTCTTCCGGCTGCTGCGCGCGCGGCCGCTTTCGGGCCGGACGTTCGTCCCGTCGGACGACGCGCCGGGCGCGGCGCCCGTGGCGGTCCTCTCCGAAGGTCTGTGGCGTGAGCGCTTGGGC
>JBASRI010000052.1:0-9464 GCA_049273755.1 Thermoanaerobaculia bacterium | reverse complement strand
GGTCGTGGTCGGAAGCCGTTCGCTGCTCGCGCGCGCGGGCCTGCTCGCGTCCGCGGACGACCTGGCCGCGGCGAGCACGGTGGGTGTCGCGGTCGACGGACGCCTCGTCGCGGAACTGTCGTTCGAGGACCAGGCGCGTCCGGAGGCCCGCCAGGCCGTCGCGGCGCTGCGCGCGCTCGGGGCCGAGGTGGCGCTGCTGTCGGGCGACCGGGCCGTTTCCGTCGAGCGCGTGGCTGAGGCGGTGGGCATTCCGGAGATGCGGGGGGACCTCGCGCCCGGCGAGAAGGCGGAGGTTCTCAGGCGGTGGCACGCGAGCCGGTCCGGCGTCGCCATGGTGGGGGATGGCATCAATGACGCGCCCGCGCTCGCCGCCGCGGATGTCGGCATCGCGTTCGGAGCCGCTTCCGGACTGGCCCGTCAGACCGCCGACGCGATCATTCTCCGAGAGGACCTGTGCGAGATCCCCAGGCTCGTGGCTCTGTCCCGAAAGACGATGCGGATCGTGCGCCAGAATCTCGCTTGGGCGTTCGCCTACAACTCCGTCGGAATCGTGCTCGCCGCTTTCGGGCTGCTGCGGCCGGTCTTTGCCTCCGCGGCGATGGTTCTCTCGAGCCTGTTCGTGGTCGGTAACTCCCTGAGGCTCAAGCGGTCGACGGAGAACCGCTAGAGCGGGCGAGGCCCCCGGTCGCCCCCGTCCGACGGCAGCCCGCCGGCGGAAAGTCCCAGGTGAGCAAGCAGGACGAAAAGAAGGATCAGCCCTGTTCCTACTTCGACCGCGTGGGTCAGTCCGACCGGCAAACGGGCCCAGAGACCGAAAGCGTCGAGCAGGAGGTACGTCGCCGCCAACACGAAGATCCAGACGAACGACGCGAGCACGAGGCGGGCCAGCAGGGGAGGTTTCATCACCGTTCCTCCGAGCAAACCGTGGCGTTCACCAGCCTACGCGCTCGCAGACTCCCAACCCGGTCGCGGCGTCCGCTGTCGGACGACTTCGCGGACGACCTCGACGAAAGCGGAAACCGTCTGAGACGTGTCGGACCGGCGGTAGGCGATGCCAAGCGCGACCGTCGGTGTATGCGGAGAGATCCGACGGAACACGACGCCCGGAGGCGCGGAGCTTTCGACGGCGCCGGGAAGCAACGTGACGCCGAGGCCGGCCGCAACGAAACCCAGAACCGTCATGACGTGCCGCGTCTCGTGAGTGACCGTCGGCGTGAAGCCGGCCTTGCCGCACGCGTCGAAGAGGAGGTCGTAGAAGACGGGGCCGACATCGCGGCAGACCAGGACGAAAGGCTCGTGGCGCAGCTCCTGCAGCGCGAGCCGGCGTCGGCCCGCCAGCGGATGCAGCGACGACATCGCCACCGCCACGGGCTCGATGCTCACCCGCTCGACGACGAGGGGTCCGGCCGGAATCGGCAGCAGAGGAAAGGCGACGTCGATCGTCTCGCGGGAAAGGGCCTTCAGCTGCTCTTGCGTGTAGAGACGGTGAAGCTCGACGTCCACGTCCGGGTGCCGCGCCAGGAAGACGGTGAGAACCCTCTTCAGCAGTCCGGCCTCCGGGGCGGGGCCGAAGCCGATCGAAAGCCGGCCGATCTCTCCTCGAGAAGCCTTCTTCGCGATCTCGACGGCATGCTTCGCGTCGCCGAGAACGTGCCGCGCTTCCTCCAGGAAAACCCGCCCGGCCGCCGTCAGGGCGACGGAGCGCCGCGTCCGAATGAACAGCTCAACGCCGAGCTCCCGCTCCAGGTCCTGGATCTGTTGGGAGAGCGGAGGCTGCGAGATGTGCAGGCGAGCCGCGGCGTGGCCGAAATGGAGTTCCTCGGCGACGGCCACGAAGTACCGAAGGTGGCGCAGTTCCAAGCAAGGCCCTTGAAATGAAGACTACATTAAAGTGCCGTTGCGAGCCTGAATTTCAGCTCAACGGCCCAAACGCGCCGCTAGAGGGCCGTTCCCCGACCTCTGATACGCGCCCCGTCTCACGGAGAGACGAAAGCGGTATTAGACGGTCGCCGTCCTCCTTCCTACGATCCTGTCAGCTTCGCGGAGAGCCCCGCGGGCCTTCGGGAGGAGGTCGCAGTGCTCAACAGGATTGTTTGGTCCGGTGCCCTGGTGCTTCTCCTTGCCGGCGCGCCGGGCCGGGCTCTTCCCTACGAGGCCGTCACCGTCACGAATGGCGGGACGATCGAGGGCGTCGTGAAGCTGACCGCCCCGGCCCCGACCGTTCCGCCGATCAAGACGACCAAGAATCAGGACTACTGCGGCATGGCGATTCCGAATCCGATCTACAGCACGGGGAAGGACGGCGGACTTCAGAACGTCGAGGTCTTTCTCAAGGGAATCCAGAAGGGAAAGGCGAATCTCACGGGAACGATCACGCTGACCAACGAGCACTGCATGTTCCAACCGCGAGTCCAGGGTGCGAGCGTCGGCGAGCAGATCAAGATCGCGTCCGACGATCCGATCCTGCACAACACCCATCCGCAGGTGGACGCCACCAACGCGACCATCTACAACATCGCCCTTCCCTACAAGGGTTTCTCGGTCACGAAGCCGCTTCCGCCGAATCCGGAGCTGATCCGCGTCAAGTGCGACGCGCACGAGTGGATGCGGGCCTGGATCTGGGAGTTCGATCACCCCTATTACGCCACGACGGACGCCGATGGTCACTTCAAGATCACCGACGTCCCGCCGGGCACGTACACGGTCGTCGCCTGGCACGAGGTCATGGGACAGAAAGAGTCGTCCGCGACCGTCGCGGCCGGGAAGCCGGCGACCGTCGACTTCAGCTTCACGCCGAAGAAATAGAGGGAGATTCCGCTCGGGCCTCGTTCGAGGAGGGTGCTGATGAGCCGCAAACTCAGGGTCGTCCTGATCGGGTTGGGCGTCGCCGTCCTGAACTCCACTCTGGCGGCGCCGCCCGCCGGGGCCATTCCGGCGTTCGCGCGCAAGTACGGCCTGCGTTGCACGGCGTGTCACGAATCCTGGCCGAAGCTGAACGACTTCGGGCGGGCGTTTCGAGACAACGGGTACCAGATCCTGACCGGCAAGGACGACACCGTCACGGCGAGCCCGGCCTACTGGCCCGTGTCCATCCGCCTCACGCCGCACTACGAGTTCGACGAGGTGACGAACCAGTCCACGGACCAGGGGGTCAAGAAGCTCCGGACCGGCGGCTTCGCCGCCATCGGAATGGATCTGTTGACCGCCGGGACGCTCTTCCAAGACGTCTCATTCCTGGTCGTCCCGACCGGGTTCGCTCCGGACGGAGCCGTGTCGCTCGAGTCCGCGTGGGTCCGCCTCGACAACCTCTGGAAGTCGTCCTGGATAAACCTGAAGGTCGGACGCCACGAGGTCGATCTCCCGGCTTCGGCCCACCGGCCCTGGAACCTTTCGAGCACGGGCTACCTCATCTACGGCTTCCATGCCTCGGGTTCGGTTTCGCTTTTCGACATGGGAACCAACCAGTGGGGGATCGAATACGGAGGCCATGACCGGGGAAGCCTGAACCGCGTCACGTTTTCGGTCTTCAACGTCCAGGATTCTCCCGGAAGCCGCAACTTCTTCAGCACCCCTGGCATTTACGGCCATGCGACGCACGAGTGGGCCTTCGACGAGGGGGTGGTTTCGGCCGTGAAGGTCGGCGCCTTCGGCTCCTATACGACATGGCCCACCACCTTCTTCACGTCGGGTGGCACACCGATCCCCGGAACCGGAGGGAATCTCGAGCCCTCGATGAAGATCGGCGGGGAGGGGCAGATCTGGTTCGGGCCGCGGGCCTCGCCGTTCCACCTGATACTCGTCTTCGCGCACGGCTCAGACAACCAGGCTCTGATCCCCAACGCCACGCAGGACGGCATCTTCAACGGCGGCTTCGCCGAGTTCGGATATTCGATCGGCCTCAAGAATCTGATCTTCGGGCGATACGACATCTGCAAGAACTCGCGGCAGGGAGACCCGACCGCGCCGTCGAACCTGAACGACCAGAACGCCATCACGGTCGGCTATCGCCACACATTCCAGTTCAGCAATCGGGCCGAGTACGCGCTCCACATCGAATATTCGTCCCTGCAGACGAAAGGTGCGGGCGCCAACGGCCTCGACATGCGGGCCAACACGTATTTTGCGGGGATCGACTTCGCCTACTGAAGGAAGGAAGTCATGAAAAAAGCGCTGTGGATTCTGGCCGCTTTCCCTCTCCTGGCGCTCGCGCCCGGCGACGGCGCCGACAAACAGCCCGGCGACGTCGTCCAGGGCAAGGTCGTCTACGAGCGTTACTGCGTGTCCTGTCACGGCGACCTCGGCAACGGGGCCGGGGAGTTCGCCGAGCACATCACTCCGAAGCCTCGGGACTATCGGCAGGGGACGTTCAAGTGGCGGTCCACGCCCTCGGGTTCGCTTCCCCTGGTCTCGGATCTCGACAAGACCATCCGCGATGGGATCTACGGCACGTACATGCCGAGCTGGTTTGCGATCGGGGAGCGCAACCGCCTCGACGTCATCGCCTACATCCAGACCTTCTCGCCGCGCTGGAAGACGGAGAAGCCCCAGCCGCCGATCATGATTCCGCCCGAGCCCGGCTACACCGACGCCTCCGTGCAGCGCGGGCGGGCTGTCTACGAGAAGTCGAATTGCGCGCAGTGCCACGGCCCGGGGGGGCTCGGCGACGGCCCGTCCGCGCACGAGCTCAAGGACGACTGGGGCAACCCGATCGTTCCTTACGACCTGACCCAGGGCCACATCAAGTGCGGCGACACCGGCCCCGACATCTATCGCGTCTTCATCACGGGGATGAACGGGGCGCCGATGCCGTCCTTCTCCGACTCCATATCGCCGGAGGAGGCGTGGGATCTCGTCCACTACATTCAGAGCCTTTCCCCGGTATACCCGAAAAACGCTCCGAAGACCCACTGACGGCCGAAGGCGTCGAAACGAACGTGGAGAGCCCAAAAGAGGACGAAGCTTCGAAGATCACCCACTACTCGTCGTCCGGAATCGACGAGCGGCACGGATCCGTCCCGAAGTGGCTGACGGCCGTGTACATCGTGCTCCTCATCTGGATGGTCTACTACCTCGTCCGATTCTGGACCGATAAGGGTTGAGAGGGTGAGCGCCGTCGCGGTTCCCGAGGATCGAGACGGGCTCGTCGACCGCGAGCTCGTGCTGCGCTTCCTGCTCTCGGCGGCCTTCTGGCTCGTTTTCGCCCCGACCATCGGAGTGATCCTCTCGATCAAGTTCAACTATTTCGACTTTCTCGGCGAGATCGACTGGCTGACGTGGGGACGGCTGCGTCCCGTCCACGTGATGGGCGTGATCTTCGGCGCCTTCTCGACTGCCGTCTTCGGATTGACCTACTACATGGTGCCGAGGCTCTGCGGCGTGCGCATGTACAAGGAGAACTGGGGCCGCGTGGTGTTCTGGCTCTGGAACATCGGGCTGACGGCCGCTCTCATTTCGCTGCCACTCGGACAGAACCTCGGCATCGAAGCGGGCGAGTTCCCGCTCTGGGCGAACGTCCTCATCGAGATCGCCCTCGTCCTGATCACGATCCAGGTTCTCGGAACGGTGATCCGCCGCGCGGAGCAGCGCATCTACGTGACGCTCTGGTATCTGACGGCCGCCTACATCTGGACCGTCTTCAACTATGCCTTCGGGCATTTCATCCTCCCGTATTCGATGCCCGGCGTGAACAACGCTGCGATGCACGGCCTCTACATCCACTACGTCGTCGGGCTCTGGATCACTCCGGCCGGGCTCGCGATCATCTACTACTTCCTTCCGCTGGCGGCCCGGCGCCCGCTGTACAGCCATGCGTTGTCCCTGATCGGCTTCTGGTCTCTGGCGTTCTTCTATCCCTTCGTCGGCACGCACCACTACATCTACAGTCCGATTCCGTACTGGACGCAGACGATCGCGATCGTCGCGTCCATGATGCTGATCATCCCGGTCTGGACCGTGACGCAGAACTTCTTCGGCACGATGGTCGGCAACTGGAAGCGGATCCAGGAGTCGTACACCGCGAAGTTCCTGGTCCTCGGCGCCCTCTACTACCTGATCGGCTGCTTTCAGGGCTCTACGGAGGCGCTGCGCGAAGTGCAACGGCTGACGCATTTCACCGACTTCGTCATCGCGCACTCCCATCTGACCGTTTTCGGAACCTTCATCCTCTGGGTGACGGCCGGCATGTACTACGTCATTCCGCGCCTGTCGGGCCGCGAGCTGTATTCGAGAAAGCTCGCGCAGTGGCACTTCTGGCTGACGCTCGCAGGCTTCTCCCTCATGGCCTCCGTGTTGACGCTGCAAGGGCTTCTCCAGGGGACCTTGCTCCAGGTCGGGTCGGACTTCGTCGATTCGATGGTGGCGATGAAGCCCTACTGGTTCACCCGGACGCTTGCCGGCGTCACGATGGACATCGGCGCGGTTCTCGGGATGTGGAACTTCTACCTGACGGTGAGGCAGGGGCGTCGGATCGAGGCCCCGGCGGGCGCGCCGGCGGGAACGGCTCCCGAGCCGCAATGGACGTAGACGGTCTGGGCCCCGGAGGCGCTGCGTGAAACGGATCGAGCCGATCATCCTCATCGCCGCGGTCGGCTTCTACGCGCTCGCGATGACGAGTCAGGGCATCCTGCCGCTGCTCGAGAAGGAGGTGACGCGTCCGAGGACCGTAAAGACGATCGACGGAAAGACCGTACCCGCCCCGAAGCGCTCGGCGCTCGAAGAAGACGGGCGAAGGATCTACATTCGCGAGGGCTGCTGGTACTGCCATTCCCAGTACGTTCGCCCCGTAAACCGGGACACCGAGAAGTGGGGTCCGATCACGCAGGCGGGCGAGCTCGCCTACGACCTGCCGCAGATGTTCGGCACGCGGCGCATCGGCCCCGAGCTTTCGCGGGAAGGCAACCGCCGCTCCGACGAGTGGCACTACGCGCACCACTGGAACCCTCGGGCCACCGAGCCGGAATCGATGATGCCGGCCTTCACCTGGTTCTACCGCCGGGACTCCTCCCACGACGCACGGGTCATCTCGTTTCTCGAGAAATACGACAAGAACCGAGACGGACGCGTCACCAAGAGCGAGCTGGACAAGAACGGCGACGGCGTGGTCACGCCCGACGAGCTGCCGCCGGACTGGAAGGAGCTGGACGTCTGGCCGGTGAACCCGGACGGAAGCGTCGGAGACGGGATCGTCGACATGCACGATTACGGCCCGGTCCCGACGCGGGAGATGGAGGCCGTGGAGGCGTACCTGCAAAAGATCGGGACCGCGATCGGGGACTGGCGCGTCTGGGAGCCGTGGCCAACCAACAATCGGCCCGCGCCGACGGAGCCGCTGGCGCTTCGCGTCTCCCGTGGCAAGGAGACCTTCACGAAGAAGTGCTCGGGCTGTCACGGACTCTTCGGCAACGGGCGTCTCACCACCGACGAGAAGTCATCCAACTTCAACGACGCCTACCACTTCCTGAACCCTCAGCCGCGCAACTTCGCGCTCGCCGCCTTCAAGAGCCGGACGACGCCTTCGGGAGCGCTTCCGCGCGACGAAGACCTGTTCCGCACGATTACGCGAGGCATCCGTAAGGGCCAGATCATGCCGGCGTGGGGAAACCTGGCCGACGGCCACTCGCTTTCCGAGCAGGACCGGTGGGACCTCGTGGACTACGTCAAGACGTTCTCGGACCGGTTCAAGAAGGAAGAGATACCGCCGCCGATCGAAATCCCGGTGCCGCCGTTCCCCTCGGCGAAAACGGCGCCTGCGGACGTCCTGCGCGAAGGAAAGCTGGTCTACCGGGTGCTGCAGTGCTGGACATGCCACGGCAACGCGGGCAGGGGAGATGGCCCATCGGCGGGGGCGCTGGTCGACGATTTCGAGGTGCCGATCCGGCCGTTCGATTTCACGACGGGTAACTTCAAGTTCGGGGATTCGCCGAGCGACGTCTACCGTACGTTCAACACTGGGTTGAATGGAACCCCGATGCCGTCTTTCTACGACACGATCCTCTATCCGAAGGAGGCGTTTCCGGACCTGACGCCGTGGCAGCAGCTCTCCGGCGGAAAGTCCGTCTTCGACGAGGCGGAGGTGCGGGAGATCGGCGAATACGTCGCCGGGCTTCCCGCGGCCGCAGAGCTCGAGAAGATGAGCGAAGCCGAGAAGAAGGTGTTCACCGACCGCCGGCGCTGGGCTCTCGTCTATTACGCGCTTTCGCTCGCGCGGAACACCGGACAGCCGCCCGTCCCGACGACCGCCGGCTTCCGGGTTGCGAAGTGAGCGTCATGGGCGAGCGGTTCTTTCGGCTCGTCGAGCTGGTCTTCACGGCCTATGCCGTGCCCGCGCTGTTGATTCCGGCCGTCTGGCTGGGACGGCGCGCTCTCCGCGCTTTGCGGGGGCCGAGGACGCTCGAGTCGGAGGATCGCCTGAGAAGGGTCGTTGTCCTCTATGGCACCCTCTCCGCCGTCTGGCTCGCCGCCTGGCTGGCGCTCGCCCTCGGCGCCCCGCTCGAACGGGCGGGTACGGCCGGGGCTCTGCTGCTCTGGACGGCCTACGGGCTCCTGAACCTTGCGCTCGCCACGCTGCTGGTGCGGTTCACGTCGGGGTACGGCGGCCTTCCGGACGGCCGGCCCAAGGATCGGCTCTTCCTCTATCTGCTCTCCGCCGTCCTCATCCAGCCCTTCGCGACCGCCGGCGCATTTATGGTGCTTTACCGCGTCATGGGAGTTCTCTATCGTTTGCGTGTTCCCGGCCTGACCGCGGTGCAAGAGGGAATCTGACGGATGGACGTCACTTTCTTTCTTTTCTTCATAGCGCTGCTGGTCTCGATCGCGGCGTGGTGCGTGTTTCTCTGGGCGATCCGCACGGGCCAGTTTCACGATGTCGAGGGCATCAAGTTCCAGGTCTGGCCCGCGCCGGCGCCGCCGGACGCGGACCATATCGGCCCCCCAACGGAGAACGGAGGCGAGAGTCCGCTCTCTCCCGCCGCCCGTCCATAGCGATTGCATTCGCACGCCCTTCCGCTCTCGGGCGATCTCGCGCTGCTCTTCTTCGCCTCGCTCCTGGGCAGCGTTCACTGCGTCGGGATGTGCGGGCCCTACGTGGCGATCTGCACGGCGAGAATCCTGCCTGACGGACTGGAAAGCAGCCGGCGTCTGCTCGCGAAGCTTCTCTTCAACGCGGGCCGTCTCGCCACCTACGTTGCCATCGGCGCGCTGGTCGGGGCGTTCGGCCAGATCGCGCTGGCGGCCGCGGCGAGGGCGCACCTGGGCGGGGGATTCTCCCTGGCGGCCGGAACGGCGGCGGTGCTTTTCGGTCTGGGGGTCGCGGGCTGGATCCGGGACCCGTCTGTGCTTCTCGCGCGGCTCGGGGTGCAGGGCCTGATTCGAGGCGGAGCGCGCAGCGCCTTTCGTGCGCGGCCCTACGTGTCGGGCGTGCTGCTCGGTGCCCTCCAGGGGGCCCTGCCGTGCGCGCTCGTCTACGG
>JBASRI010000040.1:0-2810 GCA_049273755.1 Thermoanaerobaculia bacterium | reverse complement strand
GCGCTGCGGCGTGCCGTCAAGGACGGCCGGACCGGGTCGCGGCGTCGGTTCCTTCTCGCCTTCGACTCCGGCGTCTCGGAGGCCGCGTTGCGCGCGCTGCTGCCCCAGGTGGCTCTGGCCGACTACGCGTTCGACCGGTACAAAACGAGAAAGGACTCCGCCGCCGGCTCCGCGGAGACCGTGATCCTTCCGCCTCCGCCGCTCTCCGCCCGATCTCTGGCCGGGGCCGTGAGCTCCGCCGAGGCGATCGCGTCGGCCGTGCGGTGGGCGCGGGACGTGGGCAACACGCCCGGCAACGATCTGGGGCCGCAGGATTTCGCGCGCGAGGTCCGCGCCCTCTGCCAGGGGAACGGTCTTCGGCTGAAGGTCCTCGACAAGAAGAAGATCGAGCGCGAGAAGATGGGAGGGCTCCTCGGCGTCAACGCCGGGAGCGCCCGCCCTCCGGTCTTTCTGGTCGGCGAGTACGCCCCGCCCAAACCACGGGGCACGGCCGTTCTGGTGGGCAAGGGGATCACCTTCGACACCGGAGGAATCTCGCTCAAGCCGGCGGCGGCGATGGGCGAGATGAAGTACGACATGATGGGCGCGGCGACCGCGTTCGCGTGTCTCGCGGCGGCGAAGGCGCTCTCGCTTCCGGTACGGCTGGTGGCGCTGGCCCCCGTGACGGAGAACATGCCCGGCGGGTCGGCCACGCGCCCGGGCGACATCCTTCGCATGCGCAACGGCAAGACCGTCGAGGTGGACAACACCGATGCGGAGGGGCGGCTCATTCTGGGGGACGCCCTGGCGTACGCGGAAGGATTCCACCCCGACGTGCTGATCGACTACGCGACGCTGACCGGCGCGGTCTTGATCGCCCTCGGATCGGAGTGCGCCGGCCTCATGAGCACGGACGACGGCCTCGCCGGCGCGCTCACCGAGGCGGGCGAGGCCGCGGGGGAGCGGGTCTGGCGCCTGCCGCTCTGGGACGAGTATCGGGACAACCTGAAGTCGGAATGGGCAGACATGAGGAACACGGGAGGCCGCGCCGCGGGAACGATCAACGCGGGGGTCTTCCTGAAGGAGTTCGTTCCGGACGGCGTACCGTGGGCGCATCTGGACATCGCCGGGGTCGCGCATTTCGAGAAAGAGCAGAGCGGCTGGCCCGCCGGCGCGTCCGGCTTCGGCGTGGCCCTGACGATGGAGTTTCTCCGGCGGCGGTTTCCCGCGTAGGCCGGAGCGCCGGCGGGCCGCGCGGTTTGACTCCCTCCGACCGCTTTGCTACGGTGCCGCGCCATGCCGCTGCGCGACTTCAAGATCGGCCCGGAGGGCGAGGGACTGTTCCCGCGGTTCGTCGAGCGTCTGGCCGAGCAGCTCGACGACCCGGCGCTCGACCGCAACGTGGTCGTCCGCAGCGCTCTCGCCGAGCTCTACCTGGGCGGCTCGGTCGACCACGAGGAGGTCCTCGCGGATCCGGCCGTTGCACCGGCGCGCAAGACCCTCGTCGCCTCCTTCGACCCCCGCAACGCCACGCTCGAAGCGGAGTACTACCGCGAGATCGACCTCCAGAAGTGGAAGCCGGTCAAGCCGCTCCTCTGGTTCTGGCAGATGTTCGACCACTCCCCCGTGGGCCGGAACGTCCGCCTGGGAACGCAGCTCCGGTACATGCTGGCCCAGCGCGTCTTCAAGAAGTGCGGGAAGGCCGTGCGCATCTTCCACGAAGTGGAGTTCTCCTTCGGCTACAACCTGACCGTCGGCGACGGCGTTACGATCCATCGCAACGTGCTCATCGACGACCGCGGCGAGGTCATTCTCGGCGACGACGTCTCCGTCTCGGACTACGCCAACATCTACTCGCACGCCCACGCGGTCGAGGACATCCACCAGATCACGCTCGGCAAGACCGAGATCGGCGACCGGGCCCGGATCACGTACCACGCCGTGATCCTCTCGGGCGTGAAGGTCGGGAAGGACGCGATCGTGGGCTCGATGGGAGTGGCCTCGAAGAACGTCGAGCCGGGCTGGATCGTCGGGGGCATCCCCGCCAAGCTCATCGCGCAGAAGACGGTCAAGCCGTAAAGAAGGGTTGACGGTCGACCGTCGGCGGTTGACGGTAGACTTCCTCTCGTGCTCCGGCGTCTCACGGTCAAGAACCTGGCCATCGTCGAGGACCTGGATCTCGAGCTTTCCGGCGGCCTGAACGTGATCACCGGCGAAACCGGCGCGGGCAAGTCGATCCTGGTGGACGCGCTCGCGCTGCTGGCGGGCGCGCGGGGTTCCTCGGACCTCGTGCGGCAGGGGGCGCCGCGCCTCTCGGTCTCCGGCGAGTTCGACGCGGATGCCGGCGTGCGTGCTCTGCTCGCCGAAGCCGGCCTCCCGGCGGAGGACCGGGTGCTGCTGCGCCGCGAGCTCTCGGCCGACGGCCGCGGCCGGGCCTTCGTCGAGGACGAGGCTGCCTCCGTACGCACGCTCGCGCGCCTGGGCGAACGCCTCGTCGCCATTCACGGGCAGAACTCCGAGCAAGAGCTGGTGGACGCCCAGGCGCCGCTCGAGATCCTGGACGCCTTCGCCAAGGCCGACGCGGAGCGCGAGGCGGTCGCATCGGCGGCGGCGCGGTGGAGAGAGGCGCGCGGCCGGCTCGAGACTCTGGAGGCTTCCCGGCGCGACCGCGGGCAGCGCCTCGAAACGCTCGACTTTCAGGTCCGGGAGATCGAGGCCGCCGCGCTCGTCGAGGCCGACGAGACGGACCTTCCCGCCGAGCGGGAGCGGCTGCTGCACGCGGATCGGATCCGCCGGGCCGGCGAGACGGCCCTGGCCGCGCTCTCGGAGGC
>JBASRI010000036.1:0-6767 GCA_049273755.1 Thermoanaerobaculia bacterium | reverse complement strand
GTGGCAGGCGGCGATCGCGGCCTGGAGCGCGTAGGGGCCGAGCCCGCCGCCGAGCCTCTCGGCGCGCTCGAGCGCTGCGAGACCGCGGCGGATGAGGACGTGGTCCCACCGGGCGCGATCCTGATCGAGGAGCAGAACGGGCTCCCCCGACGGGCCGGTGCGCGCGCCCGAGCGCGAAGCCTGGATCTCCATGAGTGCGACGAGGCCGTGGACCTCCGGTTCCTCCGGAACGAACTCGGCCAGGACCCGGCCGAGACGGAGCGCATCCTCGCAGAGCGCCGGCCGCATCAAGTCATCGCCGGCGGTCGCCAGATAGCCCTCGTTGAAAGTGAGGTAGATGACCTCCAGCACCGAAGACAGACGGGCGGCGAGCTCGGCCCCGCGGGGAACCTCGTAGGGGACGCGCGCTTCGGCGAGTGTCCGCTTGGCGCGGACGATTCGCTGAGCGACGGTTGGCTCAGGGACGAGGAACGCGCGCGCGATCTCCTGGGTCGTCAGACCTGCGAGCAAGCGGAGCGTGAGCGCCACACGCCCCTCGGTCGAGAGGACCGGATGACAGGCGGTGAAGATGAGGCGCAGGAGGTCGTCTCCGACGTGATCGTCGATCGCCGCGTCGAGGTCCGACACGGTCGTCTCCTGCCGCGCGTCGAGCTCGTGGCCGAGCTGCTCGTGCTTGCGCCCGAGCAGAGTTCGCCGGCGCAGCTGGTCGATCGCACGGTGCTTGGCGGCGGCCATGAGCCAGGCGCCCGGGTTGTCCGGGATGCCCGACTCCGGCCACCGCTCGAGAGCGGCGACGAGAGCGTCCTGCGCGAGGTCCTCGGCGAGACCCACGTCGCGCACGATCCGCGCGAGCACGGCGATGAGCTTCGGGGACTCGATCCTCCAGACTGCGTCGATCGCGCGGTGCGTATCGGTAGCCGACATGGCCACCGATTAGAGCATCTTCGTCCCACGTTGCAAGACCGAGCCGGGCCCCGACGATCATGCGTCGACAGTCCGTCCGAGCACCGGTTTCACGTCGATGATCGGCGACGCGCATCGGCCGAGGGCGTGCCCCCGGCGTCACTCCCCCCCGCGTTGCCCGGATTGCGCCTGCATCTCGGGGAACTTGGCCGCGGCCTTCTGGACGTCGGGCGGAAAATCCGAGAACTCCTGCACCTGGCGAACCTCGATCACCTCGTTGTCCGAAGCGGGGCAGCGCGATGCCCATTCGACCGCGTCTTCCTTCGACTTCACCTGAATCATCCAGTAGCCTCCGAGCACTTCCTTCGACTCGGTGAACGGCCCGTCGGTCACCCTGGGCTTTCCTCCGGAGAACGAGATTCGGGCGCCCGTCGAGGGGGGGTGGAGGCCGTCGAGCGCGAGCAGCACGCCGGCCTTCTGCAGGGACTCGTTGTACTTCATCATCGCGGCCACGGCCTTGGCGTCCGGCATGGTGCCCGGCGCGGCCTTCTCGTATCCTTTGGGGATCATCAGCAGCATGAATCGCATCGTCCTGTCTCCTTCTGGTTTCGGGCTCGGGTCGTCGCCCGCGCACTCTTCTTCGGCGCGCCCGCGGTGAGTTTTCTCATGGCTTCCTGCCGTCCACGATGAGCGTACGGACGGCACGCACCTCGACCGTCCCGAGAGGCGCGCTCGGGATCTTCGCGGCGATCCGGATTGCCTCGTTCCGGTCGCGCGCGTCGATCAGGTAGAACCCCGCCACCTGCTCCTTCGTTTCGGCGAAGGGGCCGTCGGTGACGGAGGCTTTCCCGCTCCGTACCCGGACGCAGGCCGTCGCGCCGGCAGGCTCGAGGGCCTCTGCCTCGATGAATCGGCCGCTCGCCCGGAGGCCGTCGTTGAAGTCGAGGTGCTTCACGTTGAGGGCGTTCATGTCGGCCGCGGGCATCGCGTCCATCTCTTCCTCGCTCAGGTAGATCAGGCACAGGAATTTCATTGGGACCTCCTAGCTCCGCACCGGAAGGAGCGCGCGCAGGCGGTCCTCGCGGAGAAAGAGCCCTCCCCACAGCAGGGCGCCGACGTACGCCGGAAACAAGACGTGGCTGAAGAGAGGGTCGCCGATGCGTACGTGGATCGCGATGGCCCCGCCCAGGAACCCCGTCAACAGGACCGCGCCCAGAACCGAGGTTCGCGGAATCAGGTAGACGGCGACACAGACCAGCTCGAGGATCCCGATTCCGCGAGCAACGTCGACGGGCAATCCGAGCCGAGCGGAGGCCTCGACGACGGGCTCGATCACCATCACCTTGATGACGCCGTCGAAGATCAGGAACAAAACTGCCAGGGCGCTGAGGACCCGTCCAACCCAGAGCCGCTTCGTCGGGACCGCTGTTTCGGTGGTCGATTGCATGGCTTCCTCCTCCGCCGCCAGCCAGCTACGGCTTCCCGCTCCCGCGCGCGAAGTCGGGTGCTTCGAAGATCTGGCGAAGTTCGGTCTCGCCCTCCCACCCCGGCCAGTGCTCCTTGTGCAGCTGCATGAAGCGCTTGGTCGCTTCGATCGCCTCTTCCTTCGACTTCACTTCGTAAATCGCATAGCCGCCGACGACCTCTTTCCCCTCGGCGAAGGGCCCGTCGGTCACGGTGAGCTTTCCTCCAGAAAGCCGGACGCGCGCGCCCATGGCGGTCGGGAAGAGCCCTCCCGTTTCCTTCAGTGCACCTGCTTTCGTCGCCTCCATTCCCAGCTTCGCGATCGCATCCATGAGCTTTTGAGGTGGAGGGCCGGACTTCTCGGCGGACTTGACCATCGTCAGGAATCGCATTCTCTTGCCTCCTTGCATCTCGGAGGGGGCTCGCTGTCCGCCTCCACTCTGACGTCGAACGAGCGGCCTCCAAATCGACAAGCCGGCCACCGAAGGAAGACCCACGGCAGTAGGCAACGTCGGCCGAAGGCCGGCGTTATCCTCGGTATCTTTTCTCGCAAGTCTCTGCTGGGTAGGGCGATCGAACGCGGCCGGGGCTACTTTGCCTCTCGGAATTGGTCGGCGTAGTCCTTCGCGAAGTCCCGGATGGTTCGCGGGGGTCTTCCGAGAATGCGCGCCACGTCGTCCGACACCCTGGACGTCGGCCCACCCGCGCGCTGGTACGCGGAGATCGCGAGGAGGGCGGCGATCTGGTCCCGAGGGGCCCCCTCGGCCTCCATACGCGCTCGGGTCTCGTCCATCGTGATGGGCCGGTAGGTCACCATCCTGCCGGTCACCTCGGTCAGAGCGGCTGCAAGATCGGCGTATCCGACCGCCTCACCGCCCGTCAGGAAGTACTTGCGGCCCGCGTGGGACTCGGGCTGCAGGAGCGCCTCGGCGGCGACGGCCGCGATGTCACGTGTGTCGATGAACGGAACGCGCCCGTCGCCGATCGGAGAACGGATCACGCTCTCCGCGCGAACGGACTCGGCGACCTCGCCGAGCCAGTTCTGCATGAAGGCGTGCGGTCTCAGCAGCGTCCAGCTCATCGATGTCTGCTGGAGCGCCTGCTCGACCTCCCAGTGCTCGCGCGCGATCCACGACTGGGAATGGTCCGACGCGCCGAGGGCCGAGAGCTTGACCACGTGCTCGACGCCCACATTTTGGGCAGCGCGCAGAGTTGCGATCTGCAGGTTTCCGAACCCGCGCGCGTTGTCGCTCAACAGGAAGAGCCGGGTGGTCCCCGCGAGCGTGGCCTCCAGCAGATCGGCATCGCGAAGGTCCGATTGCAGCCAGACGACGCTCCGCAGGGACCGCACCCTGTTCGCGTTCCGGAACACCGCCCGCGTCGGAGCACCGGCGTCGGACAGCAGGCGAACGAGCTCGCTGCCGATCGTCCCGGTGCTGCCGGTGACGGTGATCAGCATTCTCGCCTTACGCCAGCTCACGCAATGGAGCGCACGACACCGCCGTCGACTCGCAGCGCGGCGCCGGTCGTCGCGGACGCGGCTTCGCTCGAGACGTAAGCGATCATCGCGGCGACCTCGTCTGTCGATGCGAACCGCCGCAGGATCGACGAGGGTCGAGCCGTCTCGAAGAACTCACGCTCCACCGTGGACACGCCGACACCGCGTGCTTCGGCGGTCTTGGTGAGAAACGTGCCGAGCGCTTCCGAAGCCGTCGGCCCAGGAAGAACGCTGTTCACGGTTACTCCCGTGCCCACGAGCGTTTCGGCCAGCCCGCGCGCCACGGCCAGCTGCGCGCTTTTCGTCATCCCGTAGTGGATCATCTCGGGGGGGATCTGTAATCCCGACTCGCTGGAGACGAAGACGATCCGTCCCCAGTTGCGCGCGCGCATCCCGCGGACGTAGTGACGCGCCAGCCGCACGCCGCTCATGACGTTCGTTTCGAAGAACCGAAACCAGTCCACGTCCGCGATTTCGTCGAAGGGCTTGAGCTCGAATATCCCGAGATTGTTGATCAGCACGTCGACGTCCGGCACCTTCTCGATGACGATTTGACACCCTGCCGCCGTGCCCAGGTCGGCCGCGATCCCGTCGATCGTGGCATCGGGTTGAGCACGCCGCAGGTCTTCCAGCGCGGCGCGAACGCGGCGCTCCGTTCGCCCGTTGACCGTAACCGACGCTCCTTCACCGGCGAGCGCGCGAGCGGTGGCGAGCCCGATTCCCGCCGTCGAACCCGTGACGAGAGCGCGTTTCCCACGAAGGCCGAGATCCATGTCTTCCTCCGAAATTGCGGCAATGCCTCCATCACCGCCCGCGGTCTCGAACCCAACGAGAAGTACGGCGGGCACAAGACGCCGGGTTCTTGCGCCCCGAGCGTGGATCTGGCAAGAGTGGCCCATGGGGAAGGCGGAAATCGCCCTGGAAGTCGCCGGCCGCGAGGTGGTCATCACCAACCCGGACAAGGTGTTCTTTCCCCGGGCCGGTCACACCAAGCTGGATCTGGCGAGGTACTACGCGGCGGTCGCCGAGGGCGCGCTGCGAGGGATCGCGGCGCGGCCGATCGTTCTCAAACGCTACGTGAGCGGCGCGGAAGGCGAGCCTTTTTTCCAGAAGCGGGCCCCCGAGCAGCACCCGAAGTGGGTCGAGACGGTCGAGCTGCGCTTCCCGTCGGGCCGGACAGCGCGAGAGATCGTCGTGCGCGACGCCGCGCAGCTCCTGTGGATCGTCAACCTCGGGTGCATCGACCTGAACCCGCATGCGGTGCGCGCCGACGACCTCGACCATCCTGACGAGCTCCGCGTCGATCTGGACCCCGGCCCGGGCGTGAGCTGGAACGACGTGCGGCGGGTGGCGCTGGTCGTTCGCGACGTGCTCGACGAGCACGGGCTGCGGGGCTGGCCCAAGACGTCGGGATCCCGCGGCATGCACGTCAACGTGCGCATCGAGCGGCGCTGGAGCTTCGACCAGGTGAGGCGCGCAGCCCTGGCCCTCGCGCGCGAGGTGGAGCGGCGCGCGCCCGAGATCGCGACCAGCAAGTGGTGGAAGGAGGAACGCCACGGCGTCTTCCTCGACTACAACCAGAACGCCAAGGACCGCACGGTGGCGTCGGCCTGGTCGGTGCGGCCGACGCCCGACGCGCGGGTGTCGATGCCGCTCGAATGGGGCGAGGTCGCCGACTGCGATCCGGCGGCGTTCACGCTGGTCACCGCACCGGCGCGCATGGCCGAGCTCGGTGACCCGTCGGCCGCCATCGACGCCTCGGCGGGATCTCTCGACAAGCTGCTGGAGCTGTCCGCTGCGCAGGAAGCCGCGGGCCTGGGCGACGCGCCGTGGCCGCCGCACTACAGGAAGCAGGGCGGAGAGCCGCCGCGCGTCGCGCCGTCACGGCGGAAGGGCGCGAGCGGTCGAGAGAAAGGCAGCGGCCGGCGCCAGTCGAGCCAGCCCCTCGTGACCGTGGCGAACGCGAAGGATAGAGAAGACGCGCTCGCCGGCCTCGAACGTTGGAAGGCGCGCCATCCCGAGGCTGCGGCGCTGCTGCAGGTGGACGACGTTCTGGTCGACTCCATGCGCGGCCGCTCGAGCACCTGGACGCGGATTCGTGTCAACCTCCGCCACGTTCCAGAGGCGGAACGTCCTTCTGGAGAGACACCCGATCCCGACTACGATCCCTGGCGCTAGTCCAACCTATCCGTTTTGGCCCTGGTCGCGGCGCGAGGAGTCTCCCGAAGTAACCGCCGGTGCGCCCATCGGGCGCAGGTCCCGAAAAAGCGCGAGCGACGGCTAGCGCGGAGCCCCGAAAACGCGCTCCAGCTCGTAGGCCGGCGTGACCTCCAGCTGATCGTAGCGGCACTCCTGCGGTCGCTTGTCGGGACGCCAGCGCAGGAACCGCGCGGCGTGCCGGAAGCGGCTCCCCTGCATGTGGTCGTAGGCGACCTCGCAGACGCGCTCGGGCCGCAGCGGCTCCCAGCTCAGGTCCTTGCCGCGATTCCAACGGCTCGTTGCCCCCGGCAGGCGCTGTCCCTTCGCGTCCGCTTCTTCCTGGGCCTCGGCCCAGCCGCGCCAGGGATGACCTTCGAGGGCGTTCTCTCGCAGGGGCGCGAGCTCCTCGACGAGCTGCCTGCGCATCGCGCTGGTGAACGCCGCGGCGACGCCGACGTGATGAAGGGTGCCATCGTCGTCGTAAAGGCCGAGCAGGAGCGAGCCCACCATCGTGCCCGCGCCGTTTTTGTGCCAGCGAAAGCCGGCGACCACGCAGTCGGCCGTCCGTCTGTGCTTGACCTTGATCATGGTGCGCTCACCGGCGCGGTAAGGTTCGTCGAGACGCTTGGCCATGACGCCGTCGAGGCCGGCGCCCTCGAAGCGACGGAACCAGTCCTCGGCCAGGGCGCGATCTCGTGTGGCC
>JBASRI010000028.1:0-3626 GCA_049273755.1 Thermoanaerobaculia bacterium | reverse complement strand
GGTAGGTCCCGGGCGCCGCTGCCGGGCCGCCGGTAAAGCCCCAGACGATCGCGTCGGGCACGATGTCGACGACCGGATGGCGAAGGTCCCAGACGAAACGGTTCAAGCCCGGGTTCTTGGTCAGCCGCTTGTCGCCGGGCTGCCGGGCGGTCATGGCGAAGACCTCGGGCGGATTGGGCTGTGCGTCGCGCTCGCTCGAGAACGTCTGGATGGTCTTCCCGTCGGATCCCGCGATCGCCAGCGCGACCTCGCCCTTCCATCCGGCCGGCAACTCGTAGAAGAAGACGACGCCGTAGGGCGGGTTCTGGGCCAGCACCCGCTTGTGTCCCTTGATCACGGCCATCGCGGCGCGGTACGCGTCTTTGGGGGGGTGGAAGGCGAAGCGCGGCCCCGAAGAGGCCGTCCCAGCGGCCAGAGCGCGCAGCGGCGTGACGTCGTCCAGGATCCAAAGGCTGCGGCCCTGCGTGGAGACGACGAGGTCGCCCCTGTGGACGCGCAGGTCCGTGATCGGAATCTGCGGGAGGTTCAACTGGAGCGGCTGCCAACGGGCGCCGTCGTCGAAGGACACGAACATCCCTCGCTCGGTCCCGGCGTAGAGGAGTCCCCGGCGCTCCGGATCCTCGCGCACGACGCGGGTTGGCGTGGATCCGGGGATTCCGTTCTTCCCGTCGGTCAGGAGCCTCCAGGTCTTCCCGTAGTCATCCGTTGCGAAGAGGAAGGGGCGCCAGTCGTCCAGCCGGTACCGGTGCGCGGCGACGAAGGCGCGCCCGGGGTCGTGCGGGGAGGGATCGACTGTCTGAATGCTGGCCCACTCGGGCAGCCCCGCCGGCGTCACGTTCTGCCAGGTCTTGCCCCCGTCGCGCGAGACGTGCACGAGGCCGTCGTCGCTGCCCGCCCAGAAAACACCCGCCGCCTTCGGCGATTCCTCGAAGGAGAGAATGTTGGAGTTGACCTCGACGCCCGTGTTCTCGCGGGTGATCGGCGAGCCCGCGTAGTCCTGCTTGTCCTTCTGGTTGCGTGAAAGGTCCGGCGAGATCGTCTGCCAGCTCTGCCCCTCGTCGAGCGAGCGATGGACGAACTGTGAGCAGTGGTAGAGCGCCTTCGGGTCGTGCTTCGAGACGCGGATCGGCGCGTTCCAGTTGAACCGGTAGCGCAGGTCCCTGGGTGCGAGGCCGACCTCCATCTGCGGATACAACAGGATGTCGCGCCACTCCCCCGTGGCGAGGTTCTTGCGCGTGATCTCTCCGCCGTAGCAGCCGGCGTAGACGATGTCGGGATCGCGGGGGTCCACGGCGATGTTGCCGTCCTCGCAGCCGCCGACGTCCCTCCAGCTCTCGTACGGCGTGATCCCGGGCGGGATGCGGCTGGGGATCGAGAAGGTCGTGTTGTCCTGCGAGGCGCCGTACACGCGGTACGGGAAGCGGTCGTCCAAGGTGACCGTGTAGATCTCGGCGGTGGGTTGGTTGAGCTGTGTCGACCAGTTCTTCCCGCCGTCGAGCGAAACCGTGCCGCCCCCGTCGTTGGCCATGATCATGAGGCGAGGGTCGAGCGGATTGACCCAGAGATCGTGCCCGTCGCCGTGCGGCAGGTTCGGGATCTCCTCCCAGGTCTTTCCGCCGTCCTCCGTCTTGAAGTTGTCCACGTTCATCGCGTAGGCGCGGTTTCCGTCGCGGGGATCGGCCACGATGTGCTGGTAGTACCAGGTGCGTTGATAGAGGCGCCGGCGCGCGTTGGTCTGGAGGCGCTTCCAGGTCTCCCCCGCGTCGTCGGAGCGGTAGAGGCCGCCGGAATCTCCTTCCGCCTCGACGAGCGCCCAGACACGGTCGGGATCGGCGGGCGAGACGGCGACGCCGATTTTGCCGACGACGCCCTGGGGCAGGCCGCCGGAGAGTCTTTTCCAGCGGTCTCCGCCGTCGCTCGACTTGTAGAGCCCGCTTTCGGGCCCGCCCGAGACGATCGTCCAGGGCTTGCGGTCCCCGGTCCAGGCCGCGGCATAGAGGACCCGAGGGTTCTTCGCGTCCATCGCAAGATCGGTCACGCCCGTTTTCGCGCTGACGAAGAACACCTTCTCCCAGCTCTTCCCGCCGTCTCTCGACCGGAAAACGCCGCGGGCCTCGTTGGGACCGAACGCGTTCCCGACCGAGGCGACGTAGACCAGGTCGGGATTTCCCGGATGGATGCGGATCTTCGCGACCTGCCCCGCGTCGCGCAGGCCGGCGTGGGCCCAGGTCCGGCCTCCGTCGGTCGACTTGTAGACGCCGACGCCCGCCGCGACGTTGCCGCGCAGGCAGGCCTGTCCGGTGCCCGCATAGACGACGCTGGGGTCCGAGTCCGCCACGGCGACGGCGCCGATGGAGCTCGATTCGAAGAACCCGTCGGAGACGTTGGACCACGTCGTTCCGGCGTCTTCGCTCTTCCAGAGGCCCCCGGAGGTCCCCAGGTAGAAGGTATGGGGCTGCGTGGGGACGCCGGTCACGGCCGTCGAGCGCCCGCCGCGCGAAGGGCCGAGCAGCCGGTAGGACAGAGCCTGGTACTGGGACGGGTCCACCGCCGGGAGCGGAGCCGCGAGCGCGGCGGCGAGGAGCAGGAACATCGGAGTCCTCCTAGCCCGGATTATTCATGGTCACAAACAGCGCGGGCTAGATCGAGCCTTCCGTCACGATGCCGCGCGCAGCGCGGCGAATCCCCTCGACGACCCCCGGAGGGCCGGCGATCACGTTGCCCCGCTCGAGGTAATCGGAGCCTCCGTCGAAGTCGGTGAGCACGCCGCCCGCCTCCTCGATCAGCAGAGCTCCGGCGGCCACGTCCCAGGGCGAGAGGCGAAACTCGAAGAACCCGTCGAAGACGCCCGACGCCACGTACGCGAGGTCGAGCGCCGCCGATCCGGCGCGCCGGATGGCCCGCGCTTCGACGAAGATCGCCCGGAAGAGCGCCAGGTACGTATCGATCTTCTCGCGGTTGCGAAACGGAAAGCCCGTGGCGATGAAGGCACCGTCGAGGCCGGTGCGAGGGGTCACCGAGAGGCGAGTCCCGTTTCGGTGCGCGCCGGCGCCGCGCTCGGCGGTGTAGAGCTCGTTGCGCAGGGGGTCCCAGACGACGGCGGCCGTCAGCGTGTCACCTTCGCGCGCCGCGATCGAGACGCACCAGAACGGAAAGCCCGAGACGAAGTTGGACGTTCCGTCCAGGGGATCGATGATCCACTCGCGCGCTCCGTGCGCCGCGCCCGCCCGCGCGCCGCCCTCCTCTGCCAGGAAGGCATCCTTCGGAAACCGGGCCCGTATCGTCGCGATGATCCGCTCTTCGCTGTCGCGGTCCGCCTGCGTCACGAAGTCGTTCTTTCGCTTCTCCTCCACGGAGCCGTGCGGAAGATTGCGCCAGTTGGCGAGGAGCACCTCGCCCCCGGACTTCGCGGCCGCGACGGCCGTGTCCAGCAGCTCGCTCACGGACGCTCCGCGGCGAGCTGGCGAAACCCGTCGGCCACGGCCTTCTGGGTGGGCGTGCCCAGAAAGTTGAAGCCGCGCTCGCCGGGCGCCGCGCGCCTCCCGTCCGAAAAGACCTTCCACCAGTAGACGCCCTTCCACCAGGGCTCCTTCGAAAGCGCGCGGTAGACCGCGACCACGCAGCGC
>JBASRI010000026.1:0-4458 GCA_049273755.1 Thermoanaerobaculia bacterium | reverse complement strand
GGGTAGGGGCGGGGCTGGGGGGTCCGCGGCCCCGCCCCCGAGGGAGGCCACGAGGGCCGCCCCTACGTCGTCTTCACTGCCCGCAGGCAAATCCGGAACCGGAACGGTCTCCCGATCCACGGGAGGTTTTTCAAGGCCAGGTCGACGGCTCGATAGACGGGGTAGGGCGAGGCCGGGTAGAACAGCGTCTCCACGCGAAAGCCCGCCTTCTCGAGAAAGCGCACGATCTCGCGAGGCCTGCGGACCGCGATGTGGTCGGGCTGCTGGCGAAGAATGAGGTTGCGCGCCTTCAGCCGCTCGACCAAATGCTCGCGGTTGGGCGTATACGCCACGAATCGTCCGCCGGGCTTCAAGACCCGGCGGACCTCGGCGAGCATGCGCGCGAGTGTCTCGTCGGTGACGTGCTCCAGGAAGTCGAAGGCGCCGGCGACGTCCACGCTCGCATCGGGAATCTCCGGGAAGTGCCCGGCGTCGGCCTGCAGGAACGTCACGTTGCCGACGCCGAGGGTCCGGGCGCGCTCCTGCGCGAGCGAGATCGCCAGAGCCTCGCCATCCAAGCCGATGACGCGGGAGACGCGCGGCGCGAAGAAGAAGGTCGCGTCGCCGCGCGCGCAGCCCAGATCGAGCAAGGTCTCGGTCCCGCGCGGCTCGACCAGCGTCAACAGGTTCTCCTCGCGTTCGCGCCACTTGCGATCCGGGCACGTGAACCAGTTGCGCTCGTACATGCGGGCGTAGTACGCGGGATCGTAGACGTCCCGGTTCGGCGACGTGCTGTGGGTCATCGGAGGAGGGGGCGGCTAGCCTTCGCCCGGCGGGACGTTCAGGAGCTTGCGGAAGGGGAGCTTGAACGGGAACGCCTGGGCGTACTTCCAGACCCTGTCGGTCAGCGGAGGCTTGGCCGCGGGGTTCTTGAAGCAGACGGCGCAGCGCGGCAGCTTGGAGAAGTCGTGGTTGCGGAACCCCTCCTCGATCGTCGCCAGGAAAGGCGAGCGGGCGATCTCGGGGATGCGCTCCGCGCGCACGTTGCCGAGCTTCTGCGTCCCGTCGTAGTCGTAGCAGCAGTGCGTGACGTCCCCGTTGCAGAGGATGACGAACCACTGGTAGGGCGTGCCCTGGAAGCACCCGTAGTAGGCCTGGTGGAGCTCGGTCACCTCGGCGGTGTCCAGACCCTCGCACGTCTTCTGGATGACGACGGCCTGCGAGTAGCGGTCGAGGTGGAAGAACTCCCGGAACGCCTTTGCCGATTCGTCGTGCGTCTGTGTGGTGATCATCCGCTGGATCTCGACCGTGATCCGCTTGCCCTTGGACATATCGAGGAAGCGGCGGATGTTCTCGACAACGGCTTCGAACTTGCCGCCCTTGCGCACGATCGGGTAGACCTCGGGCTTCAACGTGTCGATGCACAGGCGGATGCGCGAGAGGGAGCTCTCGAGGAGCCGCCGCGACCAGTCCTCGTTCAAGAGGGTCGCGTTGGTCGAGACGCAGACGCCGGGGAAGAGGTCCACCGCCTCGGGCAGCCGCTTGTAAAGGAGCGGCTCGCCCATCTCGTGGAGGTAGCTCATCTTCAGGCCGAGCTCCTTCATCTGGGCGGCGACGTCCTCGACCATGTCGAAGGGCGCGTCCTCGAAGGGCCGCGTCAGGACGTCCATGGGGCACATGCCGCAGCGCAGGTTGCAGCGGCTCGTCAGCTCCAAGGCGAACTTCAGCGAACGCAGCTTGAGTCCGCCCTGCCGGTCCCGGCTCATCCGGGAAGTCTAGCTTGGATTGCCGGGGCTCGCCGAGAGCAGGACCCGGTACCGAAACAGCCGGCCCACTCCGGGGAGGCGCCACAGAAGCTTCTCGATCCATCGCACGCCCGGGAAGGGCGCCGGCGAGTAGGTCATCGCGTCGATCCGCCAGCCTTCGTCGGCCAGGAGCCGCGCAATCTCTCGCGGCCGGCGCACGGCGATGTGCTGGGGAAACTGCTTCAGGAGAAACTCCCGCGCCTTGAGCCGCTCGACGTAGTGCTCGCGATTGGGCGTGTACGCGACGAATCGGCCGCCGGGTTTCAGGACGCGCCGCAGCGCGCGGAGCATCTGCCGGACCGTCGCGTCGTCGATGTGCTCGAGCAAGTCGAAGGCTCCGGCGACGTCGATCGAGCGGTCGGGAATCGCCGACAGCGTCGCGACGTCGCCGGGGAGGAAGCGCACGTTGTCGAGGCCGCGCTTGATCCGCTCGGCCTCGGCGATCTCCAGGGCGCGGGGCGACGCGTCGATGCCGATCGCCTCCTTCACGAGAGGCGCCAGGAGGAAGCACACGTCGCCGCGCGCCGAGCCCAGGTCGAGAAGGGTGCGGCTCCGGTCGGGCTTCGTCAGGCGCAGGATGTCCCGGTCGCGCTCGCGCCACTTGCGGTCCGGCGCGGCGAACGCCGTCACCCGGTGGAGTCCATCGAAGTACTCGTCGGGGTACAGATCTCCTTCGAAGGTCACGGCGTCATCTTAGGCTTAGGCCCTAGAATCTCGCCAATGAGGTCGCCCTGGGAGAAGTTCTCGCTGCCGGGCGAAGCTCCGGCCTACGCGACGGGCCGCTCGGCCGAGTTTGTGAAGACGATGCGCGCGACCTTCGGGCCGCTCGTCGAGCGCGTCGAGAAGCTCCCTCCGGGCAAACACGCCTGGGTGATGGCGGAAGTCCCGGCCGACGGATCGCTCTCGACGTTCTTCGGCGACCTGGAGGAACGCCTGACGCCGGCCGGTTCGCTCTGGGTCGTCTTTCCCAAGAAGCCGTTCGTCGAGGAGCTCCGGTTCCCGTTCCTGTGGATCGACGTGCAGAAGGCCGGCCTCGCGGCCGGCCTCGTGGACAACAAGATCGCCGCCTTTTCGCCGCGCCTGACGTCGATCCGCTTCGTCATTCCGGTTTCGCGGCGCGCGCGGAGGGCCTCGTGAAAAAGAGACGGGCGGCTTCGAAGCTCGCGGCGCTGGCGCTCCTTCTCGCCGTTGCGGCTCAGGTCGGCGGGAAGGAGCTGCACTGGCGGGCGTTCGGCGTGAAGGCGCGCCTGGACGCGGCGGGGGCTCTCCACGTCGTCGAGACGCAGACGATGGTCTTCAACGGCGAGTGGAACGGGGGCGAGCGCGTCTTCCGGCTCTTCCCAGGCCAGAGCCTGGCGTTCGAGTCGATCACGCGGATCGATCCGGATGGAACGCGCCACCCGCTGACCGGCGGGGACCTATCGGCGGTGGACGAGTTCGGTTTCGTCGGCGAGAACGCCCTGCGGTGGCGCAGCCGTCTCCCCACCGATCCGCCGTTCGAGAACGCCGAGCGCACGTACGAGCTCGTCTACACGCTCTCGGGCATCCTCGTGAAGCAGGGCGACCGCTACGTGCTCGATCATGACTTCGCTTTCCCGGCCCGCGACGGCCCGATCGAGAAGTTCGCGCTGGCGCTCTCGCTGGATCCGGTCTGGCGGCCGGAGAAACCGCCGCCCGAGAAGTACGAAGCCGGTCCGATCCCGCCGGGGAGGGGGTTCGTCGTCCGGGTTCCGCTTCGCTACGCGGGAAGCGGAGAGCCCGGAGCCGTCAACCGGCTGCCGGCCGCGCAGACCCCGGCGAGTCCGGCGGTGCGCAAGCTCCTCCTCGCCGCGTTCGGCGTCGGAATCGTGCTGCTCTACCTGGCCTTCCGGCGGCGCGAGAAAGCCCTCGGACGTTTCGCCACGCTCACGTCCCCCGAGAGGATCGACGAGAAGTGGCTGGAAGAGAACCTCTTATCGCTTTCTCCCGAGGAGGCCGGAGCCCTCTGGGACGAGAAGATCGGACGCCCCGAGGTCGCCGCGGTGCTCGCGCGTCTGGCTGCGGAGAAGAAGATTGCCACACAGGCCGACGGCAAGAAACTCTCGATGCGCCTGCTCGTCCCGATGGAGCGGTTCCAGGGCTACGAGCACGACCTCATCAAGGGCCTGTTCTTTTCGGACCGCAAAGAGACCGACACCGACACGATCAAGAGCCACTACAAGTCGAGCGGGTTCGACCCGGCGTCGAAGATCAAGCCGGGCCTCGAAGCCAAGCTCTCGGCCCGTCCCGACTTCCGCGACAAGTCGCCCGCGCCCTCCCGGTGGCCGACGACGCTGCTGTTTCTTTCGGGCGTCGCGGCGCTCGTGGCCGCGGTCTTCGTCGGGAAACAGGACTTCGGCACGATCGTCGGCATCGCCATCGTGCTCGCAGTCCTCTACGGGATCGCGGCGATCTGCGCGTATGTCTTCCAGAAGCGCGTCGACCGCGTGGACGCATTCTCCGTTCTGATCCTGTGGCTGCCGGTCCTGCTCTTTTACTTCGCGTGGAGGGGCGTGCACGGAGGAGACCGGTCGATCCTCCTGCTCGTCCTGGGCGTCCTGCTCGTGCGCCTCGGGATGGTCAGCGGGATCTTCAACCTCGCCAAGACGCGCGACGGCGCGCGGCGCATCGCGCGCCGCAAGGCGTTGGCCGCGGC
>JBASRI010000023.1:0-6077 GCA_049273755.1 Thermoanaerobaculia bacterium | reverse complement strand
TCGTAATGGTTCGAGAGAAGAACCTTGCACTCGGGCTCGTCGGTTCCCTTCAGCATCGCGATGACGTTGGTGATCTTGCGCCGTTCGCGCGAGTTGTCGATCTTGAGCGACAGGCGCACCGGCCCCGGGCCTACGCGGTACGTGTCGGCCAGAGCCAGGCCCTGCCAGGAAGAGTCGGGAACGGCGGGGCCGCGCAGGCGCTGGAGGATCTCGGCGGCGTCCCTGGCCGAGAGTGGCATCATCGGCATCTTCGGGAGGATCTCGGACTCGGAGATCCGGATCCGGCGGGCGTCGGACGTCGAGGCCCAGCCAGGCGTCAGGGGGTCTCCCGGGACGAGGAAGTCGTAGACGTTCGCGCCGCGCTGGAAGTGCGCGGACGGGCCCCACGGTCCCTCGGGATACACGGGACCCTGAAACCAGCCATCGTCGATGGGGTCCGAGTACACCAGCACGGCGAGGACACCCCGCTTCTCGGCCTCGATCGACTTGCCGCCCCGATAGCCGCCGAAGTAGCGTGCCAGCGCGATCTTGCCGCGCACGTCCACGCCCATCTTCGCCAGCCGGTCGTAGTCCTCCGCACTGCCCCGGTTGACGTACACGACCTCTGAGATGACCTGCGCGGAGGGAGCGTACGCGTTCCACGCGATCGCGGCCTCGGGTACGTTCGTGTCGGGGTCGGACGGGATCGGAGGCTCGCCGCGTCCGAGGGGCACGCCCGGCTCACCGACGATCTCGAGCTTCGCGCTCTTCGGGTACGAGAGCAGGACGTCGTAGCTCGGCGTCGAGACCTCGAAGCCGGCCTTCCGGTACTCGACGGCGAGAAATTCCGCGACGCGCGCGTTGCCCTCGGTGCCGGCCAGGTGCGGCGTCCGCGTCAGCTCGCGCAGGATCGCCCCGCACTCTTCGGGGCGGGGGAGGGCGAGGAGGCGTTTCTCGTACTCCCGCTGCCAGGCGTTACGGTCGGGGGAAAAGCCGGTGAGAGGGGTTTCCCCCTCGGGTGGAGCAGGTCCGGCGGCGAGCAGGAGAAGGACAGCCAGGGCCTGCCTCATGGTGCCTTCTCCGCGCGGCGTTTCTTCTGCCAGAAGTAGACCGGTAGGCCGAGCAACAGGATGGCGACCCCCGTCAGGGTCTCCCTGGGCTGCTCGCGGATGGTGTTGGCGGCCAAGGCCAGGGACGTCACGACGAAGAGGAAGGGGACAACCGGATAGCCCCAGCAACGGTACGGACGGGGCAGGTTCGGAAGGCGGCGCCGGAAGAGAAAGAGGGCGACGCCAGTCCCCGCGTAGGCCAGGATCACGGCGAAGATCGCGTACGTGTAGAGCTGGTCGTAGCGCCCGGACAAACACAGCAGCGACATCCAGATCGCCTGGATCACGATGGCGAAGGACGGCGTCCTGAAGCGGGGATGCACGCGGGCGAAGGCCTCGGGAAACAGGCCGTCCTTGGCCAGCGCGTAGACGACGCGGGGGCCCGCGAGGAGGCCGGCCGAGGCGCAGCCTACGGCCGCCGCGGTCACCGCCAGCGAAATGACCACCTTCGAGCCGGGGCCGAACAGCCGTTCCGCCGCGAGCGCGGCGGGCTGCGCCACCGTCGCCATCTCCGCGGGCGGGATGACTTTGATGAAGACGTCGTTGACGGCGACGTACAGGAGCGTGATCAGGCCGGTCCCGATAATCAAGGCAAGCGGAAGGTTGCGGTCGGGCCGCGCGACCTCGCCCGCGACGGCGACGATGTCGCTCCAGCCGTAGAAACACCAGAAGACGGCGATCATGGCGATGCCGAACGCCGAAAGGCCGATCGGCGGGGCGGTGGCGGGCGCCGACACGGACGCCGCCGGGGCCCCGGAGATCAAGCCTCCCAGTGCCAGCCAAACGAGCGCCAGAACGATGAGCAGCGTAAAGACGCCTTGGATGCGGGCGCCTTTGCGTACGCCGATGTAGTGCGTCGCCGAGAGCACGATCGTCAGGGCCACGGCCACGAGCTGGCCGGCGGAGATGGGAAACGACCCGACGTTGGCTACGATGCGTGCCGTCGAAAGCTGCGGGAAGAAGACCGAAAAGTACGTGGCGAAGCCGACCGCGACGGCGGCGTTGGCGCCGGTCTGGATGACCCAGTAGGCCACCCAGACGTACAGGAAGGCGGGCAGCTCCCCGAAGGCCTCCCGGAAATAGAGGTACATGCCGCCGGCTTTCGGGATCATGGCGCCCATCTCGGCATAGACGAAGCCGCCCATGATCGAGAGAACTCCTCCTACGATCCAGACCGTCAGAATCGCCCACTCGGCCGGCAGAGCCTTCGCAATCGCCGACGGGGTCAGAAAGATCCCGCCGCCCAACACGAGCCCCAGGACGACGAACGTGGCGTCCCACAGGTTCAGACCCCGGGCCAGCTCGGGCCCGGGCCGGGAGGCCTCTCGCATCCGGGGCGCGAGGGCGCTCAAGCCGCGGCGGGGAGGCGCAGAATCGCGCGCGCTTGCGCGACCGAGGCGGGCTCCCGTCCCACCTCCCGGGCGATGCGGACCACGCGCTCGACGAACCGGGCGTTGGAGTCCGCCAGCTCGCCTTTCCGGTAGTAGATATTGTCCTCGAAGCCGACGCGCACGTGCCCTCCCATGGCGATCGCCATCGCAGCCATCGCGGTCTGGCGCCGTCCGATGCCGGCGACCGTCCAGGTGCAACCGGCGGGGATCGAGCGGGCGAAGTGCGTCAGATTCTCGGCGGTCGCGGCCGCGGCTCCGGGCACCCCGAGGACGAAGTCGAAGTGGGCCGGGGAGGTCAGCATCCCCTTCGAAAAGAGCACGTCGGCCGTGGCGAGCATGCCGTTGTCGAAGATCTCAAGCTCGGGCGTGATGCCGTACTTCTTGAGCCGGCCCAGGATCGCGCGGATGGTGGGCAGCGAGTTCTCGAAGACGTCGTCGCCGAAGTTGCACGTGCCCAGCGTCAGCGTCGCCATGTCCGGTTTGAGCTCCAGCGCCGCGATCCGCTCCTCGACGCCCATCCCGACGGCGCCGCCGGTCGAGAACTGCTGGAGGATCGGGCAGTGCGCGCGGATGGCAGCGGCGTAGGCGCGGAAGGTCTCCAGGTCCTGCGAGGGCGTTCCGTCGGGGCGCCGGCCGTGGATGTGCCCGATCGTGGCCCCGGCGTCGTAGGCGCGTCGGTACTCCTCGCCGACTTCGTCGGGGAGCAGCGGAAGGTGCGGCTGCTGCGCGCGGGTGACTTCGGCACCCACGCCCGCGACGGTGACGAGGAGCTCGTCGCTCACGCGCGGCTCCTTTGCTTTTCGAGCGGCACGACGCAGGTGCCGGAGGCGCGGGCCACCACCTGCGGCGGCTCGAGCACCCGCGCGGAGGAGCCCTCCTGCGGAGCGATGACCTTGCGGGCCTCGAAGCGCATTTCGCGAGACGTCTTCCCGACTCGCGTGAGCTCGGCTTCCACCTCGAGGTAGTCGCCGCCGCGGACGGGGGCGAGAAAGTCCACCGAGGAGTAGGCGCGGAAGAGGCCCTCGTCGCCGTCGCGACGGATCAGAAGCTCCGTCGCCGCGTCGCCGAAGAGCTTCAGGACGAAGGCACCATCCACGAGGCCGCCGCCGTAATGCGCCTGCTCGGCTCCCACCCGCAAGCGCAGGAGAACGCGGTCGCTCACGCCGGGTTCCCGGCGCCCTGGCGCCGCGAGAGCTCTTCGAGCAGGAACGCGGCCACGCGCGCGGCCGTGGTCCCGGGCCCGAAGCCCGCGTCGTAGCCGAGCTCCTTGGCCAGGGCGTGGTCCACGCGGGCGCCTCCGGCGATCAGGACCACGCGGTCCCGCAGCCGCTCGGCTTCCAGGATGTCCACGAGGTCCGTCATGTGGCGGATGTGGATCTCGTTCTGCGTCACGGTGGCCGAGACGAGCACGGCGTCGGCGTTGGAGGCGCGCACTTCCCGGGCGACCTGGGCGACGGGCACCTGGGCCCCGAGGTTGCGGGCGTCGAAGCCATGGTAGCGCTCGAGGCCGTAGTCGCCGGCGAATCCCTTCATGTTGAAGATGGCGTCGAGGCCTACGGTGTGGGCGTCGGACTCCAGCGCGCAGCCCAGCACGACGAGGCGGCGCCCGAAGCGCCGGGCGATCTCGGCGTCGATCGTTTCGCGGTCGAGCGAAGCGGAAGGGGCCTCCTCGGCCGTGATCGACGCGAGGTCGACGTCGTGGGTCGCCCGCCCGTAGACCACGAAGTAGGTGAACTCGGGAGCGATGGCCTCGGCCAGTGTGACGTAGGGCTCGCGGATCCCCATCTTCGCCACGTAGCGCTTGGCGGCCTCGACGGCGACGGCCGACTTGGCGACCGGCAGCGTGAACGAGAGCTGGACCGCGCCATCGTTCTTCTTGTCCCCGTAGGGGCGCACGGCCCGGGGCGCGCTCACGTCCGGGCCCCGGCGGGAGTCGCGCTCCAGGCCTCCAGGAACGGGTTCGCGTACGCCGCGTCGCGCCGCAGGACTCCCTCGAAACCGCGGCCCCGGTCCTTCGGGCGGCGGGTGTCCGCGAAGAGGCCTTCCGCGAGCGCGGCGAAGAGCCCGCGCTCGGCCACCCTCTCCAGGATCCGACCGGCGCCCGAGAGCACCTCTCGGGCGCGCCCGACGATGCGTCCGTCGGGCCGGAACGCCAGCTCGTCCGCGAGGTGGCGGGCGTTGGTTCGGATCGTCTTGGCCTGCTCGATGGCCAGCCAGCGATCGTGGAGGAACGGCGTGTGGAGCGCCTCGGTGAGCATGCCCAGAAGGTGGATGGACTGGCCGGTCGCGACCGAGGTCAGCACGAAGAGCGCGTTCTGCTGGTAGCCGCGGAAGACGTTTCCGGTCATGTGCTTCGTCGGCGGCATGTATTTCAGCGGAGCGTCCGGAAAGATCTCCCGCGCCGCCTGGGCCTGAGCGATCTCGTAGAGCAGGCCGTCCTCGAGCGTGGGGTCGATCTCGAAGGCGTGGCCCAGGCCGATCTGCCAGTCCTCCAGGCCCGCGTCCTTCGCAAGCCGCTCGTTGATGAACTGGGACGCCAGCACCGCGGGAGCCTGCTCGACCGCATCGGCGGTCGTGAGGTAGTTATCCTCCCCGGTGTTGATGACGACCCCGGCCGCGGCGTTGATGCGCCGGGAGAAGTTCTGATCGATCAGCGTCCGGAGCGGGTTGATGTCCCGGAAGATGATCCCGTAGAGCGCGTCGTTCAACATCATGTCGAGCCGCTCGAAGGCGCCCATCGCCGCGATCTCCGGCATGCAGAGCCCCGAGCAGTAGTTGACCAGCCTCACACAGCGCCCGATCTCGGGCTCGAGCGCGTCGAGTGCGGCGCGCATGAGGCGAAAATTCTCCTGGGTTGCATAGGTGCCGCCGAAGCCCGAAGTCGTCGAACCGTACGGCACGTGGTCCAGCAGCGACTGTGCGGTCGAGCGGATGACCGCGACGCACTGCGCTCCGGCCCGAGCGGCAGCTGCGGCTTGGACGACGTCCTCGTGGATGTTCCCGGTGGCGACGATGGCGTAGAGCAGCGGGAGCTCCTCGGGCGGACGCGCGGCGAACCGCCGCTCCCGCTCGGCCCGGTTGGCGCGGATGCGTGCGAGCCCGCGCTCGACGTGCGGAGCGACGGCCTCGCGCCACCGGGGATGCTCCGGCACGGCCGCGGCTCCGGCCGGGTCCGAAAGTCGGGCCGCCGCCGCGGCAGGGTCCGAGGCGCCGCCGGCCAGAGCGCTTCCCATCCAGACGGCCGCTCCGCGCGAGAGCCTCCCCGCCTCGTGGAGAGCCGTGACGACCCGGTTGGGAATCGGGACTTCGTCCGCATCCATGCCGTCCACGCCGAGCAGCCGCAGCACGGTCCTCTCGGTAGAGACCGTCGTGTACTGCTCGGTCTCGGCGCGCACGCCCTCGGCCACTTGCCGCGCGAGGCTCCGGCAGCGCTCGATCTCGGCGGGGGACAGGTCGAGTTTTCCGGCCATGGACGCCGAAAAGTATATGGGAGGCCGGCGCCGGGTCGCGGCGCGCGTACGGGACTAGGCTGACTCGAGGTCAGCCTGCAGGTCGAAAACCGGCGTGCCGTCCGCCTCGCGGGAGAGCGCCTCGAAGA
>JBASRI010000020.1:0-5536 GCA_049273755.1 Thermoanaerobaculia bacterium | reverse complement strand
CCGTTCGGCCCCTGCCCCCGCGCCGCCCCCGTCGCGCGGATCGAGCCGGTCCCGACCTTTCTGAGTTTTCCTGAGGTTTCCTCCTCCTAACAGCCGCGCTTTCGGGCGCGGCTTCTTTTTTTCATAGAATCGCCGCGCGTGCGCCGCCTTCTCGAGTTCCTCGGCAATGCCTTCTTCGTCTTCTACTGCACGGCGGTGGGGGTCTACTTGGTGCTGCGCCCCTGGACGGCGCGAGCCCCTCTGCCGGGCCTGCTCGGCTCGGGCTTCTTCCGCGGCTTCATCTCGGGACTCGGCCTGGTGCACCTGGCGGCCGGCGTCGCCGATCTCCGAATGCTGTCGCGCTCCCTGAACGAACGGCCGGCGATTCCGGGACGCGAATGAAGCTGCTCTACGTGACGGATCGGGCGGCGATCGGGGATTCGGCCTTCGCGCGGATCCTGGACGCGCTCGCTGGAGCCCCGGGCCTCTCCGTCCAGCTCCGGGAGAAGCTGACTCCGGACCACGACGTCCTCGAGCAGGCGCGCTGGGCGCGGGAACGCCTCGGGCCCGATGTGGCCCTGTACGTGAACCGGCGCTTCGACGTCGCTCTCGCGGCCCGCGCGGCGGGCGTCCACCTTCCCGCCGACGGCCTGCCGGTCACCCGGGTGCGGTCCGAGACGCCCCGCGGATTTCGCATCGGCGTGTCGGCGCACGCGCCCGAACAAGCCCGGGACGCCATCGCCGCAGGTGCGGACCTCGTCGTCCTGGGCCCAATCTTCGACACGCCTTCCAAACGGGCGTTCGGCGCCCCGCTCGGCCCGGGGGCGCTCGCGTCACTCCCCCGCCTCGAGGAGCACGCCAGCGAGGTCTATGTGATCGGCGGAATCGACGAGGAGCGCCTGCCCGCGCTCGAGCAGTACGCAGACCGGATCTCCGGAATCGCCGCCGTGCGCCTGTTCCAGGAGTCGTCGGACCCCCGGGCCGTCGCCGGGCGAATCGTCGAGCGATGACGGCGCGCCTGTCCGACGTTTTCTCCGGCGCCCGGCGGATCCTCCCGGCGTTGGCGCTCTTCGTCCTCGTCGTCGGGTGCGTGCTTGCGTTGTCGGGCCTCGGCGTCCGGATGACGGACTCCCACTCCCGGAACTACGGGTTGTTCGCCATCGGCCTCGCGGGAGGCTTCCTCTTCACGCGGCTTCTCGACTACGTCGTCTTCGACATCGGGTACCGGCTGCGGCGGGGCACCGCCGCCCCGGCGCTCCTGCGTCAGATCGTCGGCATCGTCGTTTTCGCGGTCGTCCTGGCCATCCTGCTCCAGGCGGCCCTCAACGCCAACCTCGCGACGATCCTGACGACCTCCGCGATCATCACGGCCATCGTGGGCCTCGCGCTCCAGGAGACGCTCGGGAACCTGTTCTCCGGCCTCGCGCTGGCCCTCGAGCGGACGGTGCACGTGGGCGACATGGTCCGCGCCGGGAATCAGATCGGCCTCGTCGAGCAACTCTCCTGGCGGGCGATCAAGGTGCGCACGATGGACGGCAACTCCCTCCTGATCCCCAACAGCGTCGCCAGCCGAGAACGCCTCGAAGTCTTCCGGCGGGGCGGCCTTCCGATGGCCCGGACCCTGCGCGTAGGGCTCGAGTACGACGCCGCGCCCGCCCGCGCGCGGGCAGAGCTCGAGGCCGCGGCCAAGGATGTTCGGGGCCTCGCCGCGCACCCTTCGCCGGCGGCCGACATCTTCGAGTTCGGGGACTCTGCCGTCATCTACGAGCTGCGCTACTGGCTGGAGGACTACGCGAGATACCAGGAGGTCGACGCGGAAGTGCGCGAGCGCGTCTGGTACCGCTTCGAGCGCGCGGGCCTGACGTTCGCGCACCCGCTCGTCCGGCAACACCAATACGCGGCCGGCCCGCTTCGGCCGGCGTCGCTTCCGCCGGTGACGCCGGAAGGCCTCCGAGGCGATCTGTTCGCACCCCTGTCGGCCGAGGAGCGGCAACAGCTGGCCCGGGGCGCTCGCCGCCTGCGCTTCGGCCGGGGCGAGGTCGTCGTCCGCGAAGGCGACACGACCTCTTCGATGTTCCTGATCGAATCGGGCACCGTGGGCATCTCGGCGCGAGGCGAGGCCGCAGCCAGCCAGAAGGTCGCGATTCTCGAGCCCGGCGCGGGGTTCGGGGAGATCAGCCTTCTGACGGGCGAGCCGCGCCTGGCCACGGCTCGGGCCGCGACCGAGGCCACGCTCATCGAAATCGACAAGGACACGCTCGCGCCGTTGCTGCGGGCGAATCCGTCGCTCGTCGAAAAGCTGGATGCCATCATCCTCGAGCGGCGCCGCCGCACGGCCGACCGACTCGACAGCGCCCGCGGAACGGCGGCGGCGGGCGAGCCCGAGTCGCTCCGGGCGAAGATCGCGCGCTTCTTCGGATTGAAAGGGCTCGAATGACGGCCGGCGTCGGTCTGCTCCTCGGCCTCGACTTGACGGAGGTCGAGCGCGTGGCGGGGGTTCTCTCGCGCCACGGCGAGCGCTTCCTCTCCCGGGTCTTCCGCCCGGGCGAGATCCGCACGGAGCGCCGCCATCCGCGGGCGTTCGCGGAGCACGTGGCCGGCCGGTTCGCCGCCAAGGAGGCAGCGATGAAGGCGCTAGGGCTGGGATGGCGCGGCCTCGCATTTCGTGACATCGAGGTGACGCGCGATGCCCGGGGCAAGCCGCTGCTGACCTTCCACGGAACCGCACTCGACCGGGCCCGCGCCTTGAACGTCCGGACGACCGAAGTCACGATCACCCACGGCCGCGACATCGCCGCCGCGGTCGTGGCCCTGCTGACGGAAGAACGGGACAGCCGAGTCCCTTAGGCTAAACTCCCGTTCCCATGAGCGAGGGGAGCGACTACAAGAGCACGCTGAACCTCCCGCGGACCGACTTCCCCATGAAGGCCGACCTCGCCCGGCGGGAGCCGCTGCAGCTGGAGGCCTGGGAGAAATCCGGCCTGGAGGCCAAGCGCCGCGCAGCCGCGGCGGGCCTGCCGCGATTCATCCTGCACGACGGTCCGCCCTACGCCAACGGCCACATCCACATCGGACACGCCCTGGACAAGATCCTCAAGGACTTCGTCGCGCGCAGCCGCGCTCTGCTGGGCTTCGACGCCCCGTACGTTCCGGGCTGGGACTGCCACGGGCTTCCCATCGAGCAGCAGGTGGACAAGAAGCTCGGCGGCAAGAAGAAGTCGATGAGCGCCGTTCAGATCCGCGAGGCCTGCCGCGCCTACGTCGAGGAGTTCATCGGGATCCAGAAGCGAGAGTTTCGCCGCCTCGGCGTGGCCGGTATCTGGGACCGGCCCTACACGACGATGTCGTTCTCGTACGAAGCCGCGATCGCCCTGGCGTTCGGCGGGTTCTACGAGAAGAATCTCGTGTACCAGGCGCTGAAGTCCGTGCGGTGGTGCTTCACGGACCGCACGGCTCTGGCCGAAGCGGAGCTGGAGTACGAAGAGCGGATCGACCCCGCGGTCATCGTCGCCTTTCCGGCCGAGGCGCCGTTTCCCGACGCGCGCCTCCTGGTCTGGACGACGACGCCCTGGACGATCCCCTCCAACCTCGCGATCGCCGTGCATCCCGACGAGACCTACGTCTGGATCGAGGCGGGCGGAACGCATTTTCTGGTTGCCGAGCGGCTCGCGGAGATCGTCGCGAAGGCCGCCGGTTGGGCGGCCTGGAAGCCGGTCATCTCGATGCCCGGCCGCACGCTCGAGGGAATGCGCTACCGCCATCCCCTACCCCCCGAGGCGCGCGGCGAACTGACGCCCGAGCAAGAGGCGCGCGCGTTCCGCGTCGTCCTCGGCGAGCACGTGACGATGGACGCGGGAACCGGGCTCGTGCACACGGCGCCGGGCCACGGCGAGGACGACTTTCGCATTGGCCAGCACGAGGGCTTGCCGATCCTCTCTCCGGTGGACGAGGCGGGACGCTTCACGACGGTGGCCAAGTACCGGGGACAGAAGGTGCTGGACGCAAATCCGCAGATCGTCGAGGACCTCCGCGCGGCGGGAGCCCTCGTCGCGTTCGATTCGCAGTTCCGCCACGAGTATCCCCTCTGCTGGCGATGCAAGAACCCAGTGATCTTCCGCGCGACCGTCCAGTGGTTCGTGCGGCTGGACGATCCGAGGACGGACGTGCGCGCCGGAGCCCTTGCGGCCATCGAGCGCGTCCGCTGGACGCCCGCCTGGGGTCAGGCCCGCATCGCGGGGATGGTCGAGAACCGGCGCGAGTGGGTCATCTCCCGCCAGCGCCGCTGGGGCTCGCCGATCACGCTCCTCTACGCCAGGCGCGGCGGAGAGCGCGCCGGCGTCTACCCGTGGGCCGACGCGCCAACGGAACAGCGCAAGTTCTTCGGGCACGTGGCGGCGATCTTCCGCGCGGAAGGGGCCGACGCCTGGTACTCGCGGCCCGCTTCCGACTTTCTGCCGCCAGACGCGGATCTGCGCGGCTTCGCGCGCTCCGATTTCGAGGCGGAGACCGACATTCTCGACGTGTGGTTCGATTCGGGCGTCTCGCACATCGCGGTCCTGAGGTCGGGGGAATGGCCGGAGCTGACCCGTTCGGACGGCAAGCGCCCCGCCGACCTCTACGTCGAAGGGCACGACCAGCACCGCGGCTGGTTCCAGTCCTCGCTCCTGACGTCGGTCGCACTCTATGGCGATGCGCCTTACGAGGGCGTCATCACGCACGGATTCGTCGTCGACGGCCTGGGCCGGAAGATGTCCAAGTCGATCGGCAACGTCATCGCGCCCCAGGACCTCATCCAGAAATACGGCGCGGACATCGTGCGGCTGTGGGTCGCGAGTCTCGACTACCGCGACGACGATCCGATTTCCGACGAAATCCTGGCCCGTTGCGGCGAGGCCTACCGCAAGATCCGCAACACCGCCCGCTATCTGCTGTCGAACCTGTACGATTTCGACCCGGCCTCGGACGCGGTGCCGCCCGAGCGGCTCCTGCCGCTGGACCGCTGGGTTCTTCGGGAGGCGCAGACCGTCCTCGGCCGCGTCCACGAGGCGTACGAGACCTACCAGTTTCACGTCATCTATCACCAGCTCGTGAACTTCGCCGCCGCCACCCTCTCGGCGTTTTACTTGGACATCCTCAAGGACCGTCTGTACGCGTCCGCGGCCGGCTCGCCCGAGCGCCGCTCGGCGCAGACTGCGATGTACCGCATCGTCCGGGCGCTCGCGGCCGCCGCCGCGCCGATCCTGCCGTTCACGGCCGAGGAGATCTGGCAGGCGCTGCCGGGAAAGAAGGAAGAATCGGTCCACCTGGCGCGTTTCGATGCGCTGAACGACCTGGCGACGGGAGAGGCGCCCGAGGCCGCCTGGGAGCGCCTGACGAAGTTGAGGGAAGAAGCCGCCGTGATTCTCGAAGAAGCCCGCCGGAACAAGATCATCGGCTCCTCGCTCGAAGGAGCGATCGCGCTGACCAAGAGCGACCCCCTCGACGCGGACCGGGCCGCAGCCGGCGCCCGCGGGAGCGACCTCGCCGACCTCTTCATCGTGTCCGAGACCCTCGAAGG
>JBASRI010000012.1:0-4085 GCA_049273755.1 Thermoanaerobaculia bacterium | reverse complement strand
GCCGCGGCCGCACCGGCGCCGCAGCCCGCGGCCCCGGCCACGGGGACCAGCCAGCCGGCGCCCAATACGGCGACTTCGGGCGCGGCCCCGCAGCCCTCCACGGAGAGCCCGGTCAAGCCGTAGAATCGTCCCCCCGTGCCGTCGTGGTGGAACTGGTAGACACGTACGTTTGAGGGGCGTATGGGGCAACCCATGCCGGTTCGAGTCCGGCCGACGGCACCATAAAGAAAGAAAGTCTAAGGTCTCAGGTCTCAAGTCTCAGGTCTCAGGTAAACCCTTCTAGATCGCCCGGCGTCGGTAGTTGCAGGAGGTTCTCATGCGCCGCCGACTCGCCGCCGCGGTTCTTCTCCTTCTCGTCGCTCCGTTCGCCCGGGCGGCCTACTCGCCGGCGACTGCCAACGGCTGGTTCATCACCGCCGGGCGCGTCGCGGGACTCGGGGGGGCGCTGTTTCGCACCGACCTCTGGCTCTTCAACCCGGATGGGTCGGCGACGGCAACGGTGACGCTCGTGCTCCACCCGGCCGTCTCGAGCGGGCAGCCCGCCGCAGCGGCGATCTCCTCCGACCCGATCGTGCTGGCGCCTCGCGAGACGCGCTTCTTTCCGGACGTCACGTTCGACACGGTTCCGGCGGGAGACGGCGTCGTGGGCGCCCTCGAATGGCGGTCGTCGACCGCGGTGATGGGAGCCGGGCGCATCTATACGTTCACGCCCGCCGGAACCTACGGGTTTTTCCTCCCGGGGATCCCGCAAGGCGAATCGATCGGGGCGAAGGCGAGCGCGGACGACGAGGTCCACGTCCTCCAGATGTACGGCACGAACTCGGGCGACCCGGATTTCCGGACGAACCTGGACCTGGCGAACACGTCGAGCGTCACGCTCGCCGTCGAAGTGCGCGTCGTCGATCCGGTCACCGCGCTCGTCTACGGCGGCACGCAGGCCTACAGCCTCGCGCCAGGGTCGCTCCTGCGCCTCGGGCAGGTTCTCGAGACCGTCGGCGCTCCGCGGGTCGACGGCCTGCGGATCACGGCGGCGGTCGCCGCCGGCACGGCCGTAACGTCGGGCGGCCTGCTCGCCTCCGCGTACACCGCCGACAACCGCACGCAGGATGCGTTCGCGTTCGTGGGGCAGAGACAGAGTCCGTAACCAGACTGCAGAACGTGAGCGAGATGTCTGTCTGCCGTCTGCCACCTGCCGTCTGATCTCTAGGGCACCGGGTCCGGACCTCCGCGTGCCCACGGGTGGCAGCGCAGGAGGCGAGCGGCGGCCAGCGTGAAGCCGCGGGGGGAGCCGTAGCGCCGGATCGCCTCGCGGGCATACGCCGAGCACGAGGGCTCGAACTTGCAACGTACCAGGCCGCTCTTCGCGAGCGCGGGCGAGATCGTCGCCCGGTAGACGTCGATGGACGCCATCGCCGCGCGCGCGCACGCCTGGTCGGCCGCGGGCCGCAGGGAATCGCCGACGCAGAAGCCCAGCACCGCGGCCAGAACCGGGGCGAGGAGCGAGGCGCGCCGGGGAGCGCCGGCGCCCGCCTCAGGAGCCGCCGGAGAATCGGCTGGCATATCGGGAGATGACCGGGATGACCAGACGCCCTCCGGAGAGCGCCGTGACCGCAGCCAGCGTCGCCACCGAGATGTAGAGGAGCGAGGCGATCAGCATCGCGACCGCGTACAGGCAGGAGAGCGACGGAACGACGATCCCGACGAGCGTGGCGGCGATTCCGACCGCGGCGACGGCGCCGAAGAGAAGCTGGCCATTGCGCGCGTGCCACCGCACTTCGCGGTCGCGCTTCTCCAGGAGAAGGGGAAGAAGGCCCAGCACCGGGATGTAGCCGAGAGCGAGCAGCCAGAGACGCGAAGAGGAAGGACTCTCGGCGCTCATTGCGCCGCGAGGATACCAGCTACCGTGCGCGCAGGCGGATCGTGCCGTTGACCGTCTCGCAGTGGAGCGTCTCGGCGCCGCCGTTGAAGCTGCCGCGGGCCTCCTTCGGCCCGAACTTGCCCTCGACCGCGAGGCCGACGTCGTCTCCCTCGATGCGGCCGTTGACCGTGGCGAGGTCGTAGCGCACGGACGAGGACTTTTCGAAAGCGACGTCGATGGAGCCGTTGACCGTCTCGATCCGGCTCTTCTTCAGGGGGCCCTTGAAGCTGACGCGCACGTTTCCGTTGACCGTCGTAGCGCTGGCGGGTCCCTCCTGGTCGGCGAGCTCGATCGAGCCGTTGACGGCGTCCCCGGCGAGGCTCCCGCTGAAGCCGGTGGCCGACAGCTTGCCGTTGCAGGTCTCGAAGCGGACTTCCGTCTTCGCCGGGATCTGGAGCGTGTAGTCCACGTGCGCGTTCGACCCGCCGAAGTCCAGAAACCCGAAGAGGCGCCGCCGCTTCGGGTTGACCGTCTCGACCTTGATCGTATCGCCGACCTTCAGGACGCGGATCTCGGTCAACTTCAGGGTGTCCTCGGCGCGGCTGCCGTCGGCTCGCTTGACCGCCCGGAGCTTGAAGTAGGGCTTTTCCCAGGCGGTGGCCTCGATGTGGCCATTGACGTTCTCGATCTGGACCTTGGTCACGCCATCCATCGAGTAGGCCTTCTCGAAGATCTCCTCCGGGTTCGCCTGCAGGGGCGCCGCCAGGGCGACCAGGGAGGCGGCAAGAAACGCGTTGCGCATACTCATCCGAATCTTAACAACGGAAACCGGGACAAAAGGTTCTCCGCGGCGGACGGCCCGAGCAGACGACGCGCGCCGATCTCTCATGGGGAGCGCAAGATACGGGTTCCCGCGCGCCGGTCGCAGCGGCGCGGGGCCTCCGGGTCGCGGAGGAGCGGCCAGGCGTCGTAGACGTTCCAGAACGGCACGAGCAGGGGGAGGTTGCGCCGGATCGAGCCGGAGCGCCCCGGCGGCCGTCCGTCCGGAAGGCGGGCCTCGAGGGCCAGCCACCGGCGCGCCCGTCCTCCCCGGGCATCCCGCAGCAGGAAAGCCCCCACCGCGAAGATCGCGAGGGCCGCCCAGATCCACGGAATTGCACCGCGGCCCGCGGGCAGGTAGCGCCACAGCAGGTAGGTCACCGCCAGGCCGGCGGCGTCGGCCGCGGCCGCGCAGACGGCGAGATCGAGGAGAAAGGCGAGCAGGCGGGTCCGGCGCATATAGAGTGTCGGTGTCGCGGGATTGTGAATGGCGGGTCCCCAATTGTGAAGCCCGAAAACGCCGCGCCGTCTCCCCCGGTCGCGCCGGGCGGCCTCGCCGACTGCCACCTTCACTTCGAAGGCTCGATTCCGGCAGCGCACGTCGCTTCCCTGGCGCGCCGCGCCGGGCACGCCTTCGCCGATCCTGAGGTCTTCGAGTCGGCGCGCCGGGGCGTGCGCGGCTCCGAAGGCTTCCTGCAACTCTTCGCCGAGGTCTGCCGTCTGTTTCGGCAGCCCGAGGACTATCTCGGCGCGGCGCTGGCCATCGGGAACTTCTTGGCGGACGATGGGGTGGCGCGTGCCGAGGTCTACGTCTCGCCGGAGGTCTTCGCCTTGCTGGGCCTGGACGCCGCGGAATGTCTCCGCGCGATCGACGAAGGGTTCCGCCAGGCGGGCGAGGGTCGCGGAATCCGCTGCGCGATCCTGCTCGACGCCGTCCGCCACTGGGGTCCGGAGTCGGCCGAACGCGTGCTCGACCTCTACGCGCGGCTTCCGCTGCCCTCGATCGTGGGCTTCGGCATCGGAGGCGACGAGAAGGCCGTCCCCGCGGCGGCATTCTCGGGCGTATACCTGCGCGCCCGGGCGCTCGGCCTGCGCACGTCCATTCACACGGGCGAATGGGACGGAGCCACCGCCGTGCGCGAGGCGCTCGATGCGCTGCGGCCGGACCGGCTCGACCACGGGATCGCCGCCGTCGAGGACCCGCGCCTGCTCGCTCGCCTGGCCGAGGAGGATACGATTCTCTGCGTGGCGCCGACGAGCAATTTGCGCACCGGCGCCGTCGCGGAGCCCGCGCTTCATCCGTTGAAGCGCCTGCTCGACGCCGGCGTGCGCGTGACGCTGTGCGCCGACGACCCGGCGCTTTTTTCGACGACCACCTCCGGCGAGTACCGGTTCGCCCGCCGGGCCC
>JBASRI010000007.1:0-9511 GCA_049273755.1 Thermoanaerobaculia bacterium | reverse complement strand
GCCCAGGCGAGCGCGGCATCGGTCACGGCCTCGGCGTTGCGTTCCGGGTACCCCTGCTCGCCGACCTGCTCGGCGACCATGGCGTCGTCGTAGAGCGCGAATCCGCGGGCGAGGCCGAAACGCCGGTCGAGCACGCGGGAGGCAACGAAAGCGGCGCTCTGGTACCCCTGTGCGGAAAGTGCGGCGGCCAACGTGGGCAGGTCCGCGGGCAGGGCGGACACCCCGTTGTCCCGCACGCCGTGCGCGGGAGGATCGGCGCCCGTCATGAGCGAGCAGTGGGCGGGCAGCGTCAGGGGCGAGGCCGTCAGCGCGCGCGTAAAGCGGACTCCGGAGCGAGCCAAGGCATCCAGGTTCGGAGTCACCGCGGCCCCGTCCTCGACGCGCCCCACATAATCCGCGCGGGTCGTGTCCAGCGTGACGAGCACGAGCGAGGGATTCTCGCGGCCCGGCACCGTGGCCTCCGATGCCAGAACGACGGCGAGGAGGAGAGCGTGAGCGGACATGTCGGCGAAGGTTAGCAGGGCACCTGGCGTCGGACCGCTCCGGGAATCTAAAAAAAACGGGCGCGGCGTGAGCCGCGCCCGTTACGGGAGACGAATCGCGTCTTACAGGTGCGGGATGTTGAAGCCCTTCACCAGGAAGACCGCCATCTGGCCGTTGGTGATGTTGGCGTTCGGGCAGAAGTTCCCGCCGCCGCAACCGGCCGTGACCCCCTCGTTGAAGAGACCCTCGATGTAGTCGACCGCGAACCCGCCCGGGCACGGCACGTCGGCGAAGATGCCCGAGCAAGCCGGCGGCGGAGCCTGGCCGTGCTGACCCTTCCAGATGAAGACAGCCATCTGCGCCCGGGTGTTCGGGGCGTTCGGGCAGTAGTTGCCACCGCCGCAGCCGGCCGTGATCCCGAGGTTGAAGATGCCCTGGATGTAGAACGCGTTGTAGTCGTTGAAGGACACGTCCGCAAAGATGTTCTGGTAGACCGGGGGCGACACGAGAGGGCCGTTGATCGCTCTCCAAAGGTAGCCCGCCATGTCGGCGCGGGTGACCACGCCGCTCGGGCAGAAGTGGAGATTGTCGGAGCAAACCGGAGTGCCGCCGAACATGACGCCCGCTCCAGCCGCGCCGTAGATGAACGCCTCGAAGGGGTTGCTGTCGGGTACGTCGAGGAAGCGCACCACCATCGAGACCGGGATTCCCGGCACCGTGAAGGGCGTATCCGTATTGAACTGGAGCTGGGCAAGGCGCAGACCCGGCAAGTAGTTCAGAGAATCCCATTTGACGTTGACATTGGAGGTCCCGCCGTTGGCCGCAACCGCGGTCGAGGTCGGGTCCTCGGTCAGCCACGGGATGTCGACCTGGCAGCCGGCCGATTCGCCCGATTCGACCTTGTAGACCGTCTGCGTGTTCTGATCGATGACCCACAGGTTGCCGAGGCAGTCGAACTCGGCTCCGGCGCCGCCGAACGGGGTGAACGCCGGCGAGCCGTTGTCCAGGATCGGGTACGCGCCGAGCACGGCGTAGTTGTTGAAGGCGTCGAGCACGGTGATGTCGTTTCCACCCGGGAAGTTCTGCATCACCAGGAGGTGACCGTTGGAGGCGTTGTAGGCCAGACCCGAGATTTGCAGGCCGACGAACTTCGAGTCGATGACGCTGCCGTCCAGGCCGATGTGGTAGATGATGCCCTCGTTCCAGCCGCCGACGAAGAACGTATCGCCCGCCGAGTCGTAGGCGACGCCGCGCTGGGAGACTCCCGTCCACGGCGAGCCGCAGATCTTGCTGCCCGTGGCGACCTTGTTGACCGGGTCGAGCTCGTAGAGGCAGTTGTCGCCGGCCACGTTGACCCTCCACATCATGCCGGTCCGGGCGTCGAACGCGCCGTCGCCCGCCCAGGCGCCGATCCAGACGGAGTCGTCAATCGTCGCTCCGGTCTTGGTCCCGTCCCCGTGGTACTGGTAGTCGAGATTGTCGCCGCCGGCGACACCCAGGTTGGAGAGCCAGAAGTCGGTCCCGGCGGTCGCGACACCCCATCCGTAGGTGATCTGAGAGGGATACTTGGCAAGGACGTCGCCCGCGGCGAGCACCCGCCCCGGCTTGCTCGGGTTGGGCATCGGCGCGAGGGTCTTCGTGCTCCTGGCGCCGTCTTCACGCAGACCCTTCGCGTTGAGCGGCAACCGGTTGAGCGCTGCCTGGCGCTCGGACTGATTGGCGTAGCCATGAGTGAGGTTGGTCAGCAGCGGCGCGTTGATCTCGACGATGTCGACGTTGGCCGGGGCGCCGCCCGTGTTCGTGAACGTCAGGACCTGGGTGTCCGTAGCACCCGGATCCACGCGAGCGTTGAGCGGGCTCGGCGCCGCCGAGATGTGGCCGGACAGGAGCGCGAAGTCGAGACGCTGCGCCCCCGCCGGAACCACTACCGTGCTCTTCTGCAGCGGGGAGTAGTTGCCGGACGAGGCCTTGAACGTCTGGCTGCCGCTGTCGGCGTACAGGATGTAGAGGCCGTCGTCCTGGTTGGGATCGTCGGGAGTGGCGAACGTCTTCGTGCTGCCGCCGCCCAGGTTCTCGACCGTGGCGCCGTTCAAGCCTGCGCCGCCGCTGGCGTCGCGGACGTTGCCCACCACCAGGCCGCCCGTTCCGGCGACACAGTTCGCGTCGCCGACGAGCACGTTGTCCACCTGCCACCACCAGGCCCAGAAACCGTGGAAGTGGAACCGGGCTTGCACGTTGGCCGCGCCGGCCGCGCCGGGCACGTCGATCGAGACGAGCTTCGGACCGCGATCGCTGACGCCGGTCTTGTCGAAGATGTTGGTCCAGCTGGTGCCGCCGTCGATCGAGTAGTCGACCTGCGCGCTGGAACTGAGGTCGTTGTAATCGGAATTGAAGCTGATCTTCGGTGCCGTCGCGCTCGACAGGTTCACCGACGGCGTGATCATGTTGGTGTCGTCCGTGACGAAGCCGTCGCAGTTGCTGTTGACGATCGCATACCCTCCCGAGCCGCCCGTCAGGTTGCCCGAGAACTGGCCGCACGGGTCCGCGCCCGAGAAGCCGATCCAGGGATGGCCTCCGTCGGTGCTGTTGTTCTGGATCGTCCAGGTCCCCGGGATCCCGCTGCTGAAGTCCTCGTAGAGGCCGTTGACGTTCAGGCTGTAGCCCGGAGCCTTGCAGACCGTCGCGTCGGCCGTCAGCGTCCAGTTGTGGACTAGGAACGGAGCATTTGTCAGAGCGCTCAGATCCACGATGCCGCCGCCGCTCTCGTAGCCTTGCGAGACCGCGGTGATCACGAAGGTGTATTGGATGCCGGCGGCGAGCGTGATCTGGTAGTAGCCCGTGACCGGGTCGGTGTAGAGCGTGGCGCCCGGGAAGCCGGACGCGGAGACGACGATCTTCGCGTAGAGCGGCCAGCCGCCACCCGAGCCGTCCTTGACCGTGCCGTTGATGAGAACCGAGGGCGCGACCGCCAAGGTGAAGTTCTGGATGGTCGTGCCGCCGTCAGTGACGGAGACGCCGTTGGCCGAGCCGGGCAGGTACCCGTACTTGGACGCGGTCATGTCGTAGCTGCCGACCGGCAGGGTGAAGGTGTAGTTGCCGGATGCGTCGGTGAGGGTCTGGGACAGGCCCGCCGTGACCTTCACGCCGGCGAGCGGGTTGGTGCCGTCGGTGACGGTGCCCTGCAGCGTGCCCGTCGGTCCGGCGGTGCAACTGGGGAACTTGAACGACGCGATGCGGGTGTGCCAGTCGAAGCTGCCTGTCGCCTGGTAGTACTCCGACACGTACCAGAACGTGCAGTCATCGGTCGGATCCAGCGTCATCGAGCTGTAGTCGCCCCATCGCGAGACGGTGTTGACCTGGCTACCTGTTCCGGCCAGGAAGACATCCTCGCCGCCCATCTGGCCGAGCGGATCGCCCGCGAGCCGGCCGGTGATGGCGATCGAGGGAAACATCGTGGAGGAGGAGATGCTGTAGCCCAGCGCCATGTTGCCGTTCCGGTCCTGTGCGATCGAGCCCATCCACCGGTGGTTGGAGTCGGGCGCGAAGGTTCCCTGCTGGTAGATCACCGGCGGGCTGCCGCCGCCGCTTCCGACCGGTCCGGTGCCGCCAGGATTTCGGATCTCGTACCAGCGGATGCCGGCCACGTGTCCGCCGGAGTCGACGGTCTGGTTCGTCACGAGCGACTCGTGATCGCCGAAATTGCGGTAGGCAAGCCGGAACATGGTCGCTTGCGAGAGGGTCTCGAGCTTCTCGGTCGAGTCGAGCTGGGGCACGCACTGATCGCGGGTGGCTCCGCAGACCGGCGTCACGAAGGGATCGGTGAGCACTGTGACGGGTCCGGTGAACGTGCTGTTGGCAGGAGTCGCGAAGTCGGCGTGGAACTTCCAGATCAGGAGCCGCTCGGGGGCGACCTCATAGGTCACGAAGTAGTTCGGCGAGCCGATGGGCGGAGGCGTCGAGCCGTCCAGGTCCGACGGCAGGACGCCGCCCTCGAGTCCCGTGTTGAACTGGATCATCGTCGCCGGGTTTCCGTCGAGCATCGCCGAGCGGTCGAGGGCGATCGCTGCGCCCTGGAAGCCGCCGCCGAAAACATCGAAGCCGTTGAACGTCATGTAGTAGCCGTCGGGCCAGACGCCGAACTTCGGATAGTCGTTGAGGTACTGGTTGGGCAGATCGAACTCGTACTGGTGGTAGCTGCCCGTGGGGTCGCCCGTCACCGAGACGGCGACGCACTGAATGTAGGGCGGGCTCGGGAAGCTCGGAAGAGCGAACTGGCTGACGAACCAGCGGTCCGCGAGTTGATCGTACAGCACGATCGGGTCGCCGTTGTTCGAGGTCTCGCAATGGCCGCCGAAGCCGCTCCAGAACGCGTTGCCCGGAAGAGGCCCGAGCAGTATCGTGCCCGTCTTGTCGTAGACCGTGGCGAGGAGGTTGATGTATTGGACGAAGTGGTTCGGACCGACGTCGCCGTCGCTGTCCGGCGGCGCGAGGCGGAAGCCGTTGACGGTCTGATTGTCGGCGTCGCTGCCGCCCTCGAACTGCCCCTGCTCGATCGGCTGTGAAAGCCCGAAGTGTCTCTGCACGGCCGGATCGGTTTTTCCGGGGGTTCGAGAGCTCTTCAGCGGCAGTTGCTCGTTCTTGATCTCGAAAGGTGGACGTGGCGCCAGGGGTCCCGTAAATCGGTAGTCGCGCAAGGGCGCCGACGTCCGGTTCCTCACGGAGAGGCGGACATTGGGCGACGCGCTTGCTTTTCCTTCCTGTTGCGATGCGATCAGCGCAGACGACCCGACCAGGAAGAAACCGACAGAGACGATGAAGGCAGAGAGCCTTGTCCCCGAGCTCCGGTACATGGGTCCTCCGTTCGGTTAAAAAGAATCTGTCTGGGGAATCGGTGAGAACTATTCCACCTCGCCTTTTGGCGGTCAATAAGAATTTGACGAACCGGGCCGCGGACGCAGGCTCCAACCGGGCGCTCGCCGCTCCCCCGAGAAAGAGAAGGGGCGCCGTCTTCGCGGCGCCCCGAGATCAGCCGGGATACGGAAAACTGAACGGGCCGCCCCCTACGGGAGCGGGAGGTTGAAGGTCAGAGTCAGAAAGACCGCCATCTGCGCCCGGGTCACCGCGTTGGCCGGACAGTACTTGCCGCCGCCGCAGCCCCCCGTGATCCCCCGGCCGGCCAGATCCTCGATCCACGGATCGAAGATTCCGCCCGTGCAGGGCACGTCCGTGAAGATCGTTCCGGTGCAGGGGGGCGGCGTGTACGCGGACCCCAGGTCAGCCTTGAGCAGGAAGGCCGCCATCTGGGCACGCGTGACCGGGTCTGCCGGGCAGTACCTGCCGTTGCCGCACCCCCCGGTAATGCCGCGGCCGGCGAGGTCCTCGATCCAGGGATCGAAGATGCCGCCGGTGCAGGGCACATCTGTGAAGATCGTTCCGGTGCAGGGGGGCGGCGTGTGCGCCGACCCCAGGCTGGCCTTGAGCAGGAAGGCCGCCATCTGGGCCCGGCTCGTCGGGTTGTCCGGGCAGTAGATTCGGGCCCCGCAGCCTGCCGTCACTCCGGCGTTGTAGACGGCCTGAATGTACTGGTAGGCGAAATGCGACACCGGAACGTCCAGGAATGTCGGGTTGATGTTCACCGTCCGGGGTCCCGAAGTGCCCCCTCCAGGTGACGGCGTGAAGACCGTCACCTGGGCGGTTCCGGCGCCCATGATGTCGGAGGCCGGTATCTGAGCGTCGAGCCGCGTAGCCGAGACGAACGTCGTGGGCCGGTCCTGCCCGTTCCAGCGCACGACCGAGGGGTACACGTAGCCGGCGCCGTTGACCTGCAGCGTGAAGCCCGGGTCCCCGGCGATGACGTTGGACGGGGAAACGCTGGAGACGGCCGGGGCCGGATAGGGGGTGGGGTCGATGCGGTAGACCGCTCCGCCCAGGTCGCAGACGTAGACCTCGCCGGCAGCGTCCTCCCCGAAGCTCGAGACACTATAAGGAGTGTCGGTCAGCAGCGAGCTCGTCCAGGCGCCGCCGGCGTCCTGTCGGGCGGCGTAGATCTGGCCGCCGCAGAAGTCGGCATAAAGGTAGACCCCGTCGAGCCCTGGAATCGCCGTGCCGCGATACCGGTAGCCGCCGGTAATCGAACAGCGGCCCGAGTGGTCGTACTCCAGGATCGGCAGCGTCAGCGTGCCGTCGTTGCAGTTGGTTGGAGGGTTGTAGCAGTGGGTCCCCTCCATCTTCCGCCATCCGTAGTTCTCCCCCCCGGCGCTCGACACCGGCTGGTAGTCCGCCTCTTCCCATAAGTCCTGGCCGACGTCGCCGATCAGCAGGTCTCCGTTGGCCCGGTCGAAGCTGAACCGCCACGGATTGCGCACGCCGTAGGCCCAGATCTCGTCGCAGCCGGACGCACCCACGAAGGGATTCGACAGCGGAATTCCATAGGGCGCCGGTGCCGACTGGCCGCACGGGATCGCCCCGGTTCCGTTGACGTCGAGGCGGAGCATCTTGCCCAGCAGCACGTTCAGGTTCTGAGCGTTGTTGGGGACATCGCCGCCGCCGCCCCCGTCGCCGGTGCCCATATAGAGGAATCCGTCGATCGGGGAAAAGAAGAGCTGGCCTCCGTTGTGGTTGGCGTTGGTCGGATGGGGGACCACGAGGACGATCACCGCGGAGTTCGAATCGGCCACGTCGGGATCGGCCGAAACCTGGTATCGCGCCAGCGTGATGTCCCCGGGCGTGGCGATCTTGTCCGTGTAGTAGACGAAGAACGTCCCGTTGTTCGCGTAGTCGGGGTGGAAGGCCACCGAGAGCAGGCCCTGCTCGGAGCTGCCCGACACGAGGGTGTGGATGTCGAGGAAGGGCGTGGGCAGGACCGCGCCGTTCTTGAAGATGCGGATATAGCCGCCCTTCTCGACGATGAAGAGGCGCCCGGAAGCGTCTCCGGCGTGCGTGATGTGCACCGGCGCCGAAACCGCCGATGTCAGGAGGGTCAGCGTGACCGAAGGGTTGCCTCCCAGAGGCGCCACGTCCGTGGCCGACCATTCGGGGCCGGCCGGAGAGCCGCCGAACCGGCGGTCGCCGTTCGAAGGTCCGCCGGCCGCGCCCGAGGTGTCGCCGACGACGTCGCCGGTCGCCTCGTCGAGGTGGTAGAGCGCGGCGGTGCTCGCGTCGGGCGTGAAGGCGCTGCGCGGGCGGGTAAACGTGCCCGAATACCGCAGGACCGTCGAGATGCGGATCTCGTCGAGCCGGCCGCTGTAGGACGGGAACGCCGGTCCGGCATCGTGCTTCTCGGCGCCGAAGACGAGGAAAGGATCGTTCGGCGCGGCTGGCGTCGCAGCGTCGGGATACGAGATGTCGCCGTCGGGTCCGTCGGCTTCGGTCTCGAGAAGCCCGTCCACGAAGAGCCAGAGATGGCCGTCGGTGCGGCGGCGCTCGACGGCGACGTGGTGCCAGCGGTCATCGAGAACGTTGCGCGTTCCGCAGATGGTTCGGTCGCCGGTGCCGTCGCCGCTGACCCCGAACACGAGCTTGCCGCCCGCGATCGACACGCCGAACTTGCGGTCGAGGCCGAACCGGTCCCGGTCCACGACGATGTTGCCGTTGATCCAGTTCACGTTGGCCCCGCATGCGACGGCGGGAGCGGTATTGTCGGCGCCGGCGGCCTTCATCCAGAACTCGATGGTGAAGTCCGTCGCGCCGACGTCGGCGGGCGGACCGGGGTTCGCGTTGGAAGGGTCGTCGATCGCGACTTTGACGCGATCGATGTCGCCCGAGCCGTTGCCGTAGAAGCGCAACGACGCCGCCGCCGGAGCGGCCGCGGGGGCAAGCCCGAGAACGAACAAGAAAAGAACGAACGCGCGAACGGGAGTCCTTGAGCCGTTGGTGTGCATGAGGACAATTCTAGGCCAGCGTTTCGTTCTCGGGGGGTGCTCCGTCGTACATTAAAGGAGTGAGGGAGCGCCGCGCGACGAGAACATCCCCTGTCCACACGGACAGGGCGCCGCGATGACCGCACTCAACCTGCTCGTCTTCGGCAATGTCAGCCAGGCGCCGTACTGCAACAACTTGTTTCCCCCGCTGCGCGCCCTCCAGCGGGTGTTCCGCGCGACGCTCGTCGAGCCGCTCGCGTTTCCGGACTTCACCTCGACCGGCGGCGCGACGCCCGCCTTGATTCCGGACGAAGCCGTCATCGCGCACACCGATCCGCCGCCGCAGGCCGTCGTGTGCCTCGGCGGCGCGCTCCACTTCTCGCCCCGGGCCTTGCGGATCTTTCTGAAAGAGACGGTCGTGGCGGGCTTCGCCCTTTCGGACCCGTACGGTCTGGACGCTTCCATCACGATTGCGCCGCAGTTCAATCTCTTCTACACCCAGGATCCACTCTGTCTCTCCGACTACCGCGCGCGCGGCATCGAGGCGCGCCGATGCGACCCCGCGACGGATCCGGAGCTGTACCGGCCGCAGCGCGTCGCTCCCGAGTGCGACATCCTCTACTACGGCAAGTGGACCCCGTACCGCAACGATCTGCTGGCTGCGCTCGCCGAGCGATTTCGCGTCCGTGTCCATGCCTATGAGGGCGAGACGCGTTGGAGTGTGCCGACCCTTCCGCCGCTGGTGACGCCGGACGCGCTCTGCGCGGCGTTGAACCGCACGCGGCTGGCGCTGGAGACTGCGCTCGTCGACGACGTGTACGGCAAGCACCGCGGGACCTTCCGCATCACGCCCCGCGCCTTCTTCGCCGCGTCGTGCGGCGTGCCGACGCTGGTCGAGTCCTTTCGCGAGCTTCCTGAGTTCTTCGAGCCGGGAGTCGAGATCGCCGTCTTTCCCGAAAAGGACGCCGTCGCCGACGCCGCCGCGCGGCTTCTCGAGGACGAGCCCGCTCGCACGGCGATGGGCCGCCGGGCGCGCCAGCGTGCGCTGCGCGAGCACACGTGGGACCGGCGCGCCGAGGCGTTCCTGCTGGACGTCAACCGCTGGCGGGCGCGGCCGGGACCGCGCTCGTCTCGCTGATCCGTCGCGGCGCGAGGAGTCTCCCGAAGTA
>JBASRI010000717.1:0-1886 GCA_049273755.1 Thermoanaerobaculia bacterium | reverse complement strand
ACGCTGCTGCGCGTTGTTGCGGCCTCGGCGGCGATTGGGGCGCTGCTGTGGGGAGTCCTCCGCGTCGTACCGGAGGACCGGATCGCGGGGTGGAAGGGCGCCGCTATCCTGGCGGCGATCATCGCCGCGGCCGCGGCGTTCTACACGGTCGCGGCGCATTTGCTCGGCTCGCCGGAGCCCGCCGAGCTCAAGCGCGTGGCGCGGCGGCGGCGGGCGTGAGGCTCGTCATCCAGCGCGTCTCGAGCGCCTCGGTGCGCGTCGAGGGCAAGGTCGTCGGTGAGATCGGAAAGGGATACCTCGTCTTTTTCGGCGCCGAGGCGGGCGACACGGCGGGGCTCGCGGAGGAGGCAGCGCGCAAGGTCGCGGGGCTGCGCGTCTTCGAGGACGCCGACGCGAAGATGAACCTTGCGCTCGCCGACGTCGGGGGAGCGGTCCTCGCCGTTTCCCAGTTCACGCTCGGAGCCGATCTCTCCAGGGGCCGCCGCCCGGGGTTCGAGCGCGCGCTCCGAGGGGCGGAGGCCGAGCCGCTCTACGAAAGCTTCGTCGCGGCGCGGCGGCGCGAAGGATTGAGGGTGGAAACCGGAATCTTCGGGGCGATGATGTCGGTGTCGCTCGTCAACGAGGGGCCGGCGACCTTTCTCCTCGAGCTTCCCCGAGCCTAGAGCACCCGGATCGGCGCCAGCGAGAAACAGACGAGGAAGACCGCAACGCAGAGGAGCGCGACGAGCGTTCGCCCGAAGCCGAGCGGCTCGCCGTCGTCGGGCATCGGGGGATGGACGAAGCCCGTCAGGAGAACCGCGAAGGCGGAGAAGACCAGCCAGATCGGCGGTCCGACGAATGCGCCCGCGATGGCCAGGGCCAGCGCCGCACCCGCCGCGAATGGTTGCCGCCGGCCGAGCAGGGCGCGCATCACGTGCGAGCCGTCGAGCTGACCCAGAGGAAAGAGGTTCATCGCCGTCACGAGCAGCCCGAACCACGCGGCCATGAACGCGGGGTGCTCGTGCACCGAGGCGCTCGTGTATGGCTCGACGTGCGTCCAGCGCTGCGCCCATCGCACCAGGAACGGATAGTCGAACAGGACCAGGCCCGGCTGGAGCGGCGTGGTGGTCGGCCGGGGGTGGGCGACGCCGTATAGGAGAAACGGGATCGTCGCGACGAATCCCGCGATTGGGCCTGCGGCCCCGATGTCCAGGAGGATCCGCTTGGAAGGGATCGGCTCTTTGATGCGAATGAGCGCCCCGAACGTTCCGAACGAGAGAAAGCCGGGAAACAGGATCGGAGAGGGGAGAAAGATCGGCAGCGTCGCGGCCAGCCCGTAGCGGCGGCACATCAGGTAGTGCCCGGCTTCGTGCACGCCGAGGATGATCATCACGGGGATCGAGAAGGCGAATCCATCCGAGAAGCGGCCCCGGCCGAGCCAGCCGCCTTCGGTCGTGAACGCCGCGCCGCCCGCCAGCGTCGTCGTGACGAAGGTCAGGAGGAAGAGCGCCAGGTGAAAGAGCGGGTGCTCCACGAATCGCCGGTAACCGCGTGGGGGAGGCGGCGGCGGCTCGGCCGTCGGGCCGTCGAGCGCGGGTCCGGTCAGACGCCGCTCGCGGGCGTGGCCTTGCGCAGCTCGAGCAGCAGCGTCGCGAGCGCGCTTCCGAGAGAGCTGACAGCGATCTCGAGGGTCCGGTAATCGCTTTCGGACATGGGAGCGCCCAGGCGGTCAGCGTACAGGAACGCGACCAGCCGGTCCTTGATCCGGACCGGGTACACGGCGCACGACGCCGTCGCGCGCGGCCCCAGCAGGTGCGCGACGGCCGGGGGCATGAGGACGCGGCTCAAGCCGCCGCGATGGGGCGAGCCCGAGAGCTTCACGAACGCGAAGATGGACGGCTCGCCCC
>JBASRI010000716.1:0-2322 GCA_049273755.1 Thermoanaerobaculia bacterium | reverse complement strand
GTCACCAGCTTCGCCCCGGGGATCGCCGACGCCATCGCCTGGGCATCCGCGGGAAGTGTCAGCGTGTCCGCCTCGCCCACCAGGACGAGCGTCGGGATTCCGATCTGGGCGAGCGAGTGCCGGAAGTCCGGTCGGTCGCGCATCGCCGTCAGGTCGGCTTCGACGGTCTCCGGTTTCTGCCGCGACATGATCCGCCGCGTGCGCTCGACGAGGTCCCGGTTCGAGAGCGATTCGGGCGAGAGCAGCTTGGGAAGCATCGCCTCCGCGATCGCGGTCACACCCGAGACGCGAACCGCGGCGATCGCCTCATCGCGCTTGGCGCGCCCCGCCTCGTCGTCGGCCGAGGCGCGCGTGTCCACGAGCGCCAGGGCCCGCAACTTCTCCGGGCGGCGGCGGGCCAGTGCGAGCGCCGCATATCCGCCCATCGAGAACCCGGCGAGCCCCGCCCCGTCGGGGAGGTGGTCCAGGATCGACGCCAGAAAATCGGCGTAGCCGTCGATCGTCCCTTCGGAGGCGGCCGAGGTCTCGCCGCGCCCCGGCAGGTCCGGCTTCAGGACGCGGAAGCGGGCGGAAAGAGCGCGGGCAACGCCGGACCACATGGCGCCGTCGAGCGGATATCCGTGGACGAGGAGGACCGGCGGGCCCTCCCCCATCTCGCGGATCCGGGCGGGCGCCCCCTTCCAGCCGATCTCCACGGCGACATCATACGGCCGCCGACTTGGGACCTGGGACCGGTCTTACGCCGACCCGATCCTGCCCTCCTCGGTGACGGCGGCTTCGAGGATCTCCAAGACGTCGCGGTCCCACCAGCCGCGGCGCACGCCGTCGCGGAGAATGTCGAAGGCGGTTTCGATCGAGAGCGCGCCGCGGTACGCACGGTCCGTCGTGAGCGCGTCGAAGATGTCCGAAACCGTCACGATCCGAACGGGCATCGGGATGTCCGAGCCGGAGAGGCCCTCGGGATAGCCGGAGCCATCCAGCCGTTCGTGGTGGGAACGCACGACCGGCAGGGTCTTGCGCATCGTTTTCATGGGGGAGAGCAGCTCGTGGCCGACGGAGGGATGCTCTTCGACGATCTCTCGCTCCTCGGGCGTCAGGGCGCCGGGCTTGTGGAGCACGGCGTCGGGAATCACGATCTTGCCGAGATCGTGGAACAGGGCGCCCCGGCGCATCTCGTTGCGGGCCTCGATTTCGAGCCCCATGCGGATCGCGAGGCGGTCCGCGTACTCGGCGACCCGGCCGCTGTGGCCGGCCGTGTAGGGGTCCCGCGCATCGATCGTCTTGGCGAGCGTGAGGATGACCTTCTCGGCGTGCTCGTGCTCGTCGGCAAATCGCTTCAGCATGACGAGCGCGCGGACCCGGGGCAGCAGCTCCTCCGAGGAGAAGGGCTTCGTCAGAAAGTCGGTGACGCCTTCGGACTGGGCGCGCAGCCTCTCCGCGGAGGACGCAGCTCCCGTGATCATCACCACCGGCAGCAGTCGCGTCGCCGGATCCGAGCGCACGGACTCGAGCACATCGTGGCCGCTGCGGTCGGGGAGATTGAGGTCGAGCAGGACGAGGTCCGGAGGCTCCGCCCGAATTCGATCCAGGGCGTCGTTGGCCGTGGACACCTCTTCGACGGCGTAACCCGCCGTAGCCAGAAGGCGGCGCAGCAGACCGCGCACCTGCGCGTCGTCGTCGACGATCAGGACCAGCGCGAGTGCAGCTTCAGCCACCGGCGGCAAGGGTGACATTCCGAATGCGAAGAGTCTAGCACCTCAGGTCAAAACCTGAGGCCACGCTCAAGGCGCGTCCTGCGTCGAGCGCGGCGCGGGCCTCGGGGCGACCGCGGTGTAGCGGCCCTTCCTGCGGCGCTGTTGTCTGGCGATCGCGCCGAGCTGCCGCGAGTCCTGAGGATTCGGCGCGGCGCGCGAGGACGACGGTGGGGCGAGCAGCCGGACTTCGGCAACCTCGCGCTCGGAAAGCGAGTAGTGCTCTCCCTTCGCCGTGGTGAAAACGAACCGCCCGTCCTTCAAGAGCGGAGGCTCCTGGAGCTGGTACACGGTGCCGTTTTTGAGGCGCATCTGCGCCGGGGCGCGGATGGCCGCGTCGGAAAGCGCCAGGAAAACGAGCAGCAGCGGCGCGGCGATCCGCATGAATCGAGAATACGCGTCGCGTCGCGTCAGCGAAAGCCGGCAGCGCGCGCGATCTTGCGCGCGAGCGTCGGGATCGCCGCCGTGTCGAACGCCGAGCCGGTGACCCAGCGCACACGCGAGGGCGCCGCGCCGGCGCGCGTCCCGAGATCCTCGGTCCGATAGACGCGAATCTCGAGCCGGCGATTGA
>JBASRI010000715.1:0-3019 GCA_049273755.1 Thermoanaerobaculia bacterium | reverse complement strand
GCCGCGGCTCCCGCGGCTCGTTGCCAGCGCAGCCGCGCGAGGCGCGCGCCATAGTCGAGCGGCCGCGGGACGGAAAGAAACGCCAGAGATCGAGTCAAGACGACGCGGCCAGGCGATTCGAGGCCGAAGTCGAGGCCGAGGCGGCGTCTGGCTCGCCGGCGCCGCTCCGCGCGAGCGGCATCCACACGTGGCGTGGCGCGAGCAGGCCCGCAACGTACTCGGAAGAAACGACCGAGAAGCCGGGCTTCAAGATCCGCAGGTCGTGGACGTGGAGCGCCTTCTCGTCGCCGAGATAGACGAACACCCGAAACTCGCCGTGCGCGATCGGGAGCTCGGGGAAGGCGACGCGGAGGCGGTAGGAACGGTTTCCCGTCAGTGGCGCCCAGGGCTCGGGACGCGTGTCCACCGCGAAGACCTGAACGCCGTCTTCACGGTCCACGCCGACCCGGACGTGGAAGGCCAGCGTGGGATCCTCGGTCTCGAAGGCCAGATCCACGGCCAGCGTCTCGCCCGAGGCGAACTCGGTTCGCGGGTACCCCGAGCCGTCGTGGACGAAGACGTCCGTCAGCCGCGCGGGCTTGCGGCCATCGCTTCCGGCGGCTGCAGGCTGCGGCAGCGCGGGCTCGTGGCCGAGCGCACGCTCCCGCTCCTGCAGGAAGGCTTCGTAAGCGCGCACCACCGGCAGCGTCGGCCCCTGTTCCGCCACACGGCCGTTCTTGAGCCACAGGGCCTGGTCGCAGAGCAGCGCGACGTAGTAGAGCGCGTGGGAGCAGAACAGAAGCGTGCCGCCCCGTCGGTGAAACTCGGTGATCCGATCGACCGACTTCTTCTGGAAGTAGCCGTCGCCAACCGCAAGCGCTTCGTCCACGATCAGGATCTCGGCGTCGGCGTGCGTGGCCACCGCGAAGGCCAGTCGCAGGACCATCCCCGAGGAGTACGTGCGCACGGGCCGGTCGAAGAAATCGCCCAGCTCGGCGAAGTCCCGGATCTCGGGCAATCGGCGGCGGATCTCGGGCCCGTTCAACCCCAGCAAGGCCGCGTTCATGCGGGCGTTTTCACGCCCCGTGAAGTCCGGGTGGAACCCCATGCCGAGCTCCAGGATCGAGGCCACGGTCCCGTGGCGCGCGATGGAGCCGGAGCTCCCACGCGTCGTCCCGGCCACGATCTTCAGCAGCGTCGACTTTCCCGCCCCGTTCTCGCCGATGACGCCCAGGGCGCCGCCGCGCGGGAGCTCGAAGGAGACCTCCGAGAGCGCGTGGAAATCGCTGTGGCGGGGCCGCCGGAAGAGGATCTCCCGGAGCCGGTCTCCCGCCGACTCGTAGACCTTGTAGACCTTCGAGACGCGGTCCGCGCGGACGGCGGCGCTCATGCTGGAGCTCATTCTAGTCCGTGCGGCTGCACGGCTCGGCTGCGGCTCAAGGCGCGCTCGGTGGCGCGGGCCGCACTTTCAGTCCCTCCGGCGTTACGTAGAGGGCCATGCCCTTCGGGACGGGGAGCAGTGCCATCGCCGGGTACGATCGGAGCGGTCGGAGACCGAAGTCGAACGGTCCGCCCGTGTGCAGGCGGACGTACCCGCCCTCGCGGAAAAAGTGGGGATTTGAGTGCGCCTCGGCGAAGCTCCAGCCGAAGAGCTCCAGGCCGTAGCGGTCGCGTTCGAGGAGCCACCCCGCTGGCAAAGGCGGAGTCTGCGGCGAAACGAACGAGAGGATGTACGGCGTGGCGTCCGCCTCGGCCAGCTGAAGCCGCCCATCCGGGGCTCCCGCGGAAGGTCCTCGAGCGTGATCAATCGGGACCTCGGGTCGTAGAACAGGACCACGGTTCCGTGGCTGTCGAGCATCTCGCGAGTGACCAGCAGCGGATGCGTCGCTCCGGGGATCCCCGAGGCGACGCGGCCGAGCTCCGAGAACTCGGTGAACCCCAGTTTCATGCTGGTCAAGTCCACGAGCGTTACGAGAGCTCCCGTCGCGGCCGCCGCCGCCGGCAGGCCCACCCGTAACGGACGCATCCGCAGGCTGGCGGTAAACCGGCCCGCGAGCAGCGCGGCAAATGGGAGGACTGCCAGCAGGTAGTAGCTGTGCTTGTGCACGATCAGGTAGAAGACCGTGAAAGCGGCCAGTGGCAGCAGCGCGAACAAGGTCTCGCGCGAGGGCTTCCACAGAGCCGCCGCGGCGGCCGCCGCGAAGAAGAGCGCAACCAGCGGCGAGAACGCCCAGAACGCTTCGGCCAGCAACGAGCTCCACTGCGCGGTCGATGTGGGGAACGTCGTCGAGGCCGCCGCTCCTCCGATCACCTGCCCGCGCACGTAGGAGAAATCGCGCAGGGCGTGGAAGCCGTAGAAAAACAGCGGCAGGGCCGCCGCCACCGCCAGTCCCATCCAGAAACCCTTCTGGCGAAACGTCCGCCTGTCCCGATTTGCGAGCCCCTCCCCGAGGACGAGCGCGGGCAGCGCCACCACGGCGAAGAGCTTGGTGAAGGTCGCCAGGCCGAACAGGAGCCCGAAACGCAGCCACGCCGCCCGGGAGCCGACGTCTTGCGCGCGCCAGTAGAAGACGAGCGCGGTCACCAGAAGGAACACGAACATGGAGTCGGTCTGGACGTTCCGGCCCGTCACCACCGCCACCGGCGAGATCGCCACCAGCAGCGCGGCCGCGAGCCCGGCGCTTTGCCCGAACAGGCGGCGGCCGAGCACCAACGTCGAGACGATCAGCCCGAGGCTGCATGCGACCGAGACGAGGCGCGCGGCGAGAACCGAAATCCCAGTCAACTCGAAGAGTCCCCCGAGAACATAGGCGTAGAAGGGAGGCGTTTCGAGGAAAAGGTGATTTTGGGAACAGAAGCGACGGCGGCGTGAAGTTCCTAGCCATCAGCGTGTAGTTGGCCTCGTTGTGGTCGTGGAAGCCACCGATGACCGAGTCGATGTGCCAGAGCCTGAGAAACGCGCCGACGAGAACGATCACGATCAGAAGTGGCGGGACTCGGACCCATCGGCGCTCGGGCACAGGAGTGGTGGACGAGCGAG